>CAZXRT010000055.1:0-329 GCA_964642535.1 uncultured Methanospirillum sp. | reverse complement strand
TGGTGCACCTGATTGAGCCGTTGATTCCGTGCTTCGTGTGAGCACGGCACCTTGTTCTCCCGCTACAAGTAACCATACGGCATGGAACGGGAGGAGAAAGCTGCGCCACATGGACGGTTTTTTGATTCTGATACACCACTTCTCCTCTTTGGGATTGAGGCAGAATTCTATCACATACTTTTTTGGGATCGGCAATGAGATCTACCTCAGATGATGCGGGATATATCAGGATGGGGGACTTTTCTCTTCCCCGTTCTAATCGGGCTGCTTCTTGTTCTGCCCGGGCACTGTGCTGCCCAGCAGGATCCGATGGGCTACTTTGAGGTGAC
>CAZXRT010000054.1:6558-9562 GCA_964642535.1 uncultured Methanospirillum sp. | reverse complement strand
ATAGGGAATGAAACTCGAAGAGCTTCGGTACGGCACTGAACTGATCAAGCGCGGATTCGCATCCATGCAGAAGGGCGGTGTGATAATGGATGTGGTGAACGCTGAGCAGGCCGGAATCGCCGAAGATGCGGGGGCGGTAGCAGTCATGGCCCTCGAACGGGTTCCGGCAGATATCAGATCGGCAGGGGGAGTTGCCCGGATGTCAGATCCGTCGATGATTAAGGATATCATCGCTACCGTCTCGATTCCGGTAATGGCAAAGGTCAGGATTGGTCACTTTGTCGAGGCTCAGGTGCTCCAGGCACTGGGTGTAGACATGATTGACGAGTCAGAAGTGCTCACCCCTGCCGATGAACAGTTCCATATCGATAAAAAACAGTTTACCGTTCCCTTTGTCTGCGGTGCCCGTGATCTGGGGGAGGCGCTCCGGCGGATCAATGAAGGAGCAGCAATGATCCGGACCAAGGGTGAGGCAGGAACCGGTAATGTGGTGGAAGCAGTACGACATAACCGCACCATTCTTGGAGAAATCCGCAGGCTGAACGGGATGGAGGAGACAGAGCTCATCCAGCGGGCCCGTGAACTGGAAGCCCCCGCTGATCTTCTGATCGAGACAGCCCGGCGGCAGCGCCTGCCGGTCGTCAATTTTTCAGCCGGCGGGATTGCCACCCCGGCTGATGCTGCCCTGATGATGCAGCTGGGCAGTGACGGGGTGTTTGTCGGTTCAGGGATCTTCAAGTCCCAGAATCCTTCCCTGATGGCAAAGGCGATCGTGGAGGCTGTCAACCACTACACTGAACCTGACGTGATAGCAGAGGTATCCAAGGGTCTCGGACAGGCCATGAAAGGTCTTGAGATTCATACCCTCCCTCCGGAAGAGAGGCTTCAGACCCGTGGATGGTAAGATCGGAGTGCTCGCCCTCCAGGGCGATGTGAGTGAACACATCCTGGCATTTGAGCAGGCCGTATCGGAACGGAAGAGTTCTGCCCCGGTCGTTGAGGTGAGACATCCCGGTGATCTGCAGGGTCTTTTCGCCCTCGCAATCCCGGGCGGAGAATCCACCACCATCATGCGGCTGATCGACAAGAACGGGATGCGGCAGATGCTGCAAGATTTTCCGGGTGGTATTTTTGCAACCTGTGCAGGAATGGTCATCACCGCCCGGACCCTCTCTGATGAGAAGCGGTTTGTTCCTCTCGGAATCGTGGACACAACCGTCAACCGGAATGCTTTTGGCAGGCAGCGGGAATCATTCGAGGGTGACATCGAAGTTGGCGGCCTTTCCTCTCCGTTTCATGCGGTTTTCATCAGGGCACCGGTTGCCGAGTCAGTGGGTCCGTCTGTGGAGGTGCTGGCACAGATTGATCAGAAGATCGTCGGCATCAGATCCGGAAAGCATATGATCTTCGCATTTCATCCTGAGATCGGTGGCGATCTCCGGCTCCACCATCTGTTCCTGGACGGGGTGCTGGGTGAGAAAAGGTGATGCGCGGAACCCCTTTATTTCAACTGGAGAACCCGCGCAATTTATATGTATTCCAGTTTCAGGGAATCTGAATCGTTTTTTATCTGGCCTTTCCCTGGTTTTTTACTGCATTCATCGCTGCCTGGACTGCTGCCTCATCACCGAGGTAGAAGTGGCGGATGGGATGCAGATCTGCGTCCAGCTCATAGACAAGGGGGATACCGGTCGGGATGTTCAGTTCGGTGATATCTGCATCAGAGACGGAATCGAGATGCTTTACGAGTGCACGAATACTGTTCCCGTGTGCCGCAATCAGGACCCGTTTTCCGGACAGGATGGTAGGTGCGATATCAGATTCCCAGAGCGGCAGGAAACGGTTCACGGTGTCCTTGAGACACTCTGTCAGGGGAATCCGGCCACCAAGTTCGTCATACCGCCGGTCATAACCGGGATTTGCCTGGTCACCGGGTACATATGCCGGCGGGGGGATATCGTAGCTCCGGCGCCAGATATGAACCTGCTCCTCTCCGTATTTCGCTGCAGTTTCAGCCTTGTCAAGACCGGTGAGTGCCCCGTAATGCCGTTCATTCAGACGCCATGATCGGATCACCGGTATCCACATCAGATCCATCTCATCCTGGATTGTCCAGAGCGTCCGGATGGCTCGTCTGAGTACCGAGGTCCAGGCAATATCGAATGTGTATCCTTTCTCTCTCAGGACTTTTCCTGCGGCATGTGCCTCCTGCAATCCCTGGGGGGAGAGATCGATGTCTTTCCATCCGGTGAACCGGTTCTCCCGGTTCCACAGACTCTCACCATGTCGTATCAGGACCAGTGTATACATGTTCTCTGAGGGTTGTTTGTCTGCCTATGGGTTAAATCTCTGGAAAGGTTATATCTGCAGATCGCCAATCTTGACATATGGGTACAGGTGTCGGATATCATACGATTCTGGTAGTACTGGGCATACTGCTATCAGCCGGCCTTGTCTGCGGAGCCGTGAATGTCTCCTCAGAAGGGTTGATTGTTACCGATACCGGTTATCCCGGTGGCTCGGTAACCATCATCGAAGTGCTGAAGAACAGTGGTGATACCTCTACCGGTTCTGAGCAGATCACGTATTACCTGGTGAACGAGTCTGAAAGCAATGCCTCTCCGGTTCCTATCGGAACCGCAGAACTGATGCCGATATCTTCCGGGGGAGACTATACGGCTGCTGAAACCTATCTCCTCCCGATGAACATGGCAGATGGTGTTTACACTTTTGTCAGGGAGGTGATGGGTACAGATACGAGGACCTCGTCAGGGAAGACCATCAGGATCTCAGATGTAATCCGGCCCTCCGGAACGCAGTCAGATCTCGTGGGGCTTGGTGCAATCACTCCCCGTCAGGCGGCTCCTGGAGAGAGCATCCGGGTTATCGGTGCGGTAGGAAATAACGGGGGAGGAGATGCAGGAAGGTTCACGGTGGACTTCTACCTGACAAACCGGAGCACGCTGGTCTCGGAACCGCTTCTTCTCGGTTCCTGGGATGTGGA
>CAZXRT010000054.1:0-6458 GCA_964642535.1 uncultured Methanospirillum sp. | reverse complement strand
AGCAGGTGTGTGATATCAAAACGGAGAGATGAAATATTTTTCCACGGCAGATGTGTGGGCGACAACGATGAGCTCTTCTCAGGGATCCAAAAAGAAGTATTCCCCGCCCATGGTGATTGAGATGGGGATCGAGACGGTAACCGGTTTTGGAGCCTCTCACTGCATTGACGGCCCAGAAGTTTCGAACAGCTCCTGCAGTCCGGGAAATGGTGCAGGTTACACCTGTGCAGACGGGTGGGGCGTGAGTACTGCCTGTGGATCGGGAGGCAATCCGTATGAAACCAGTTCGTTCTGTAATCCCAACGGCCTGTCAGCCTCGACCTGCCAGAGTGGAAGTACAGCAGTGTCAGGGAGTTCCCGCTGTGTCATGGGGACGACGGCTTCGCACAGTTCTGCATCAACCTCCTGCATAAACGGACCCGCTGAACAGAACATCTGTGGGTATGGAAATACGAATATCACTGCCCGCTTCTTCAGCTGACGGGAACACCTGATCGGATAGGATTGCGCATATCAGGGATTTGTGGTAGAAAACGTTCGTGCACCAATGAAACGTCTGACCGGAATGTCTTCGTTGATCCACATCTTTTTCTCACTGCAGGGAAAATTCCCTTACGTATAGGGTGGAAACAATCAATGAATTTCAATGATATCATGGTGGTCGGCACCGGGATTCTCTGTTTCCTGGTCGGAGTGCTCCTGGTTCCGATGATTGGATCGTATTTCTACTCCTCGTCAGGCTTTTATCTCCCCATGGCGGTAACCGGAGTCATCGATCTGGTTCTGATCGTGACGTTGATCTGGATTCACACCCGGATCGTTCTCTATAATCAGAAACGGAAAATTCGTGGAGGATCGGATCTGATTAATGCAGCATTCAGTTCAGATTCAGAGACCGGGCACCAGGAATAAGAACCCTGATCCCATGACTGGGTCTGCCTCCGTGCTACAGCAACGTGTAAAAAAAAGCGAGGGATGGAATGTTCCACTCCTCATATGTCTCTTTACGGAGATCGGATTGTTGTTACTCAACCACTACGTCAAGAGTGTACGTGTCTTCCTCACCGGTGGGCTCTTCAAAGCTCCGCATGTATACCGCTGAGAAGGTCTGGTTTCCGGCTTCAACTGCTTCAAGAATCCATTCCTGAACACCGCCGACACCGACCATACCTTCAGAGTGTGCGTCGATCACATAGGTCTCGTTGATGATTGCAAGGCCTGACGTGTTGGTGACGTTCCACTCGTATCCGGTGGTTGGGTTTGCAGCAAGGGAGACTCTGACGGTTTCCCCGATGATCATTGCCAGGGCAGTGGTGTTAATGTCAGCCTCATAAGTGGCGTTGGCGACAATCTCCTCCCCGACAGTTTCAGCGACAGGGGTCTCTTCTGCAACAGGTGCCTCTTCACTGGTTTCAATAACTTCGGTGATGTTGGCATCTGCAGTGGTCACGGTTTCTTCAGCAAAACAGCCTGGCACCAGCAGAAAAACCGCTGCCAGGAGGATTACATATGAGAACGATCTCTCCATACATCTACGTTATGAAGACCGTATTTTAATGTTTCTGGTGTTTTCTGGCTGTTAAGTCCTCATTACATTATGTAATCTGCCTCTTTTTACGATTCCTTTCATCATCCGGCCCCTTTTACAGAGGTACGGAAATAACACCATAAAATGAGATCGTGTTACGTATGGCTCCGCGGCAACAGGATGGGTCAGAATAAAGAAAAAATGGGTATCAGAATGCCTTCTCCCGCTCAATCCCGATAAGATCGCAGGTATCATCGATCTTTGTCTGCGTTCTGATGAAGTATACGTTCACCGATTCGGTGGAGACCTTCTCATCAGATCCATCCAGTTTTCCCCCCTGCTCAAGGGTGTCAACGGCTGTGATTGTGGCGTTCATCCCTTCAATAAAGATCCCCCTGGCTTTGGAGGATTTATCTGAAAGGGTCATCGATTCTGCTGCAGCGATGGCCGACTCTGCGGCAGATCGGTACTGCCTGAGTTGATCCGGGGTCAGACCGGTGTATGGTTTGATGATCAGCTCTTTCTGATCCTTGAAATCTTCAGCCACGCTGGTGACCATCTGTGAAAAATCAGCATCCTGGGTGGAGTCGGTGCACCCGCTGAAGAGGACAGTTATTGCGCCCAGCCCGATGAGAATCCAGTTCCACTTCATGGTATCTGTTCAGGATATCAGTTCCACATTCTATTATGGATTGTGATAGGAAGGTCAGAGGTACCCTCCACCATAGGTATCGGAGAGGGTTCGCTGGATGAGGGTGGATGCTCCAACCGGGGGCTTGACTTCCAGGGAGAATCTGCCTCCTGCCCTCGGCCCGGTCATTCCTGCTGCCACGAGATCCAGTCTGACCCTGGTATTCTCACCCGGACTGAGCAGTCCGGAATTCGGGGTTACTGCAGTCAGGGGAATCGCGTTCCCGGCATCTCCGTCCCGGGAATAATAATAGATCATATTTGACAGGTCAATGGCCTCTCCGGTATCAGGGACGCTGATACTGAGTGAAAGAGTAATAAGGCCTTTATCCTCGTCGTACTGGCCACGGACAAATCCGTCGGTGATGGCGGTGGAGGTACTCTGTTTCACCCCCGCATAGGTTACTTCCTGCATTCTCTGGGTGGCAAAAAAGCCGGTACCGAGCATCACGTAGGCGAAGACCGCAGCAACCACCACAAAGGCGATCAGGATCACTGCTGCTTCCAGTCCTGAAAATCCCTCATCATGGGTCATGGATAGTCCTCTTTTACCAGGGATAAGATGTTTCTGATCCTTTTTAAATGTTCATGATGAGGATGCCGCGTACCAGAAATGGATCAGATCCGGTCGTAAATCCTGGCCATCTCCCGCATTCGCCAGGCAAGATCCCCGCTCCATGCCGATCTCTCAACCCGCCACCTCCAGTTCCCGTTCTCGACTCCCGGCCGGTTCATCCGGGATTCACTTCCCAGTCCGAGGAGATCCTGCATCGGGATTACCACGGTCTTCGCTCCACTCATCATTGCCAGTCTGATCAGAGCATCATTGATCATCCCTGCATCAATCTCTCTTCCCAGGTACCTGGCCAGGTTGTCCCGTTCCACCTGGCCGGTGTCCTGGGTGTACCATCCCTGGATCGGATTATTGTCGTGGGTTCCGGTATACACGATACAGTCAGCAGGAACATGATGGATAATGTACGGATTCTGAGGCATGTCATGGCCGAACGCAAAGAGCAGGATTTTCATTCCGGGAATGGAGAAATCATGGATGATCTCCCTGACTTCCGGAGTAATAACCCCGAGATCCTCGGCGATGATGGGCAGGTACGGGAACTTTCGTGCCAGACATCCGAGAAAATCCCGGGCAGGTGCATCGACCCATCGGCCGGTGACTGCAGTCTCTGATCCGGCAGGAATCTCCCAGTATGCAACAAGACCCCTGAAATGATCGATGCGCAGGTAATCGACATGGGAGATGAGGTTTTCAATTCTGGCTATCCACCATGAGTATCCCGTCTTTTGAAGTTCCTCCCACCGGTATACCGGGCTGCCCCATACCTGCCCGGTTTCGCTGAAGTAATCGGGTGGAACCCCGGCTACAAAGAGCGGGTTATAATCCTGGTCCAGCTGGAAGAGTTCAGGGTGCGTCCATACATCAGCACTGTCATAATCGACATAGATCGGGATATCACCGATAAGAACAATTCCTCTCTGGTGGCATGTCTGTCGTAGAATCTGCCATTGCACGGCAAAGAGGTACTGGATAAACTGCTCTCTGAGGATCTCTTCGGACTCATCCTTCCTTACCTTCTCCCTGGAGTCTGGTGTAAGAGACTTCAGTTCTGATGGCCACTCCTGCCTGGGAAGGGGATGCATCCGCTTTCTCAGGGCCATGAATATTGCGTACTCATCAAGCCAGAATTCGTTTTTCCTGCAGAACTCCATGAATCCGGAAGGGGGAACTCTCCTCATGAACCGGTCAAACGCAACGGAGAAGAGTGTCTCTTTCCATGCGATCACGGATAGATAATCCACTCTTCCTTCCGGGAATGCAGGGGCACCCGCGAGGTCTGAAGGGTCGAGATATCCGTCCGAGACCATCAGTTCAGGACTGATCAGAAGGGGGTTGCCTGCAAAGGCTGACAGGGCGTGGTACGGGGAATTATCATACCCGGCGTCCGTCGGATGAATCGGCAGGATCTGCCAGTACCGCTGCCCGGCATCGCTGAGGAAATCGATAAAATCATGGGCTGCCGGTCCGAGATCGCCGATACCAAACTGTGACGGCAGAGAGGTGATATGGAGCAGAACACCGCAACCCCTGGTATTCATGGATGCTCCCTTCCATCTGGAGGATCACCGGGAACTCTGATCCCCAGGTTGATCCCGAGCGTATCAAACGCCCCTATCCACTCTTCTGCTTCCACATCACCTTCTGCCTGACGTTTATGCATCTGCGGGGCATATGCGGTATGGATCCTGAAGTATTCATTCTGGCTGTCCCAAAGGTCAGGATTCAGGCTCCATGGTTTCAGAATCTCAAAAATCCGGTTAAGATTCCTGATGGTGGTAATCTCCTCAGGATCAAGAGCGACCTTCTGAAGATACCAGGAGATGCACGAGCTTGTGATGTAATTAAGGGTCGGGATATCAGGAGTATACTTCCCGTGTTTCATCTCTGCGACCGATGTCTCCAGCCGGGAGAGATCCACGATGGGTGATTTCAGGTTCTGATTGATGTCATGGTTCAGGATATAGCGGACCGGGTATTCCAGGGCTTCCGGGGGAGGAATCTGCATCTCTTTCATCGCTCTTATCAGGGTGAAATACCGGCAGTATATCTGTCTGTACTCTGATTCGATATCTGACTGGGTTTTATTGAGGATCGAATACAGAACTCTCCTTCTTCCGTCATGGGGGAGATCCCAGAGCGAGTAGGAGTGGGATTCAAAATGCCGGTTCAGGGTCAGGATCATGTCAGGGATATCGCTTCGTGAAAATGCTTCCCAGAGTTCACTCTCCATCCCGTTGAACGATTCTGCAGTCGTAAACGAACCGACACCTCCCATAAAGTTATGATCCCCGATATGGAGAGCGGCATAGACCAGCATTGATTCGATCCGGGTGATATCTGATCTGATAAATACCTGGCCGGTAACCAGCCTGAGAAACCCTGCTTCCTGCTGCCGGTGGGCATGTCTTCGGACCGTGTAGATGGCGATCCGTGATTCTTCTGGGAACGGCTCAATAAGGGAGGAAATAGCGTAATAAAAGGCGATACGGGATATGTCAACGATGGTATTGCTTACATAGGCGGTATAGATGTCAGCTCCCGTTCCCGCTGTTCGAACGTTGCTTTTTGCTTCTGCGAGGATCCTTTTGTATTCTGGTTCCAGGTCAGCACCCGTCAGCTCACGGGCAAGCTGCATTGCACGGCAGGCATACTTCATCACCTGCACGGTTTCAATCCCTGATATCTCGTCAAAGAACCATCCGCAGCTGGTATACATGAGCAGGGCATTGCGTCTCATCTCGAGGAGTTTGAGAGCTTGTACTCTCTGGTCCTGGCTAAGATCGGCATCCGCGGTACGGGAGAAGAACCAGTCAAGGGATTCATCGGATCGGTCCAGAACCAGATCGATATACTCATTCCTGGCTAATGCGGGGTCAGAAAAAATATCACGGGATTCATCGCGGTATATCTCTGCAATCTTTTCGGAAAGCCAGTTCATCGCCTCCCTGAGAGGGGAACGCCACTGCTGGTTCCAGCTCTTCGTATCGCGTTCAGGCCCTGCTGCCTCCGCATCGGTTCTGCAATGGGTGCGATCCGAGATGAGACAGACATGGTATGTCCGGCACCCGCAGTTCTCTCTCCACCGTGAAACGCCATGCAGGCAGCTCCATGAGGTATTCTCCCGGATCTCCACCTCTGCGACAGGAGGATACTTCTCCAGGTATTCCCCGAATACGGTGAATTTCGCCAGATTGTTCGATTCAATCCGGTGCAAGGCATAGGAGAGTGCCATATCCCCAAACCGGTGATGATGGCCGTATGTCTCTCCGTCGTTTGCAATCGTTACAAGCCGGGGACGGTCAGAATATCCGGGAAATGAAGATATCATGCGGTCTGCAAACGTCTCACCGTTGCTTAGGAGATCCCCGAATGCAATCTCATTTGCCAGAACATGATCATAAAAAAAGATGGCAATTGAACCGCCGCCGGGCAGATGGCAGAGATATGGTCTGCTGATATCAAATGCCCCTTCCCTGATATCAGCCCAGGGTGCATGGGAATCATCCCTGAATCGTTTCGCCTGGTTCGGGTCCAGAATTGTGAATCTGATCCCCTTATCTGAGAGGATCTGCAGGGTTTCGTAATCAACAGCCGTCTCGGAAAGCCACATTCCTTCCGGCATGCGGTTAAACCGGGATGTAAAATCACGGATCCCCCATATCA
>CAZXRT010000053.1:0-9754 GCA_964642535.1 uncultured Methanospirillum sp. | reverse complement strand
GGTACAAAAACATTTGCGAAATTGGCAAAGAACGCATCCGCCGTGCGGGTGCCAAAATCGTAGAGACGCAATTTATTGCGTCTTCTGCTACGTCTAAAACAGAGGCAAAAAAAACCGATGCCTCACAAACCTCCATGTTCGATACCGCTCAACAATCGTTAATCGATAATCAAAAATCGGCAATCGACATTGGTTTCCGTGTTTACCGCCTCGACACCAGTAACATGCACGATGTGTATTACCGTCCGCACGATTATGCACAAGACGGCCTCGACCTCTTTGCCGACAACATTAAACCCGACCGCACCCCGCACGACTTGCTGGCACAAGTAATGTTGGATTGGGGCTTGCCGCTATCGTACCGCATCGAAGAGCTGCAAATAGCAGGCAAGCAGGTGTTCCGTGTTGCCCAAAACTCGCTCATGGCTTGTTTCGATAACGGCATCGACGAAGCTTTTGCAAAGGAATTGGCCACCTACGCCCCCTTGCGCGTTGTCTTCCGCGACCGCTCTTTTGCCACCGATACCGCCAAAGAAAACGTAAAACAGCTGCTCAAACAGCTCAGTGCCGAAACCGAAATGAGGGTGATATAAACCAATTACAACAAATAATACCTACTAAAATGGAAATATCAGGCGTAAAATTACTTCCACCGTTGGTTGAATTGGAACCCAAAGAAGTTCTGAAAAAACTGGTTTCGGCTAAAAGTGCATTGGCCGAGTTGAAAGGTGTTGCAGCAAGCATCCCCAATGAATCCATATTGCTTAATACCTTAACTTTACAGGAAGCAAAAGAAAGTTCGGCCATTGAGAATATTATTACTACGCACGACGATATTTTTCAGAGCGATATTTTCACCCAACAGTTTAAAAGTGCCGCCGCCAAAGAAGTATATAGTTACGCCAACGCACTAAAAAAAGGGTTTGAACTTGTGCGCAAAAACGGAATCATCACAATTAATCATATTGTTGAAATTCAGCATGAAATAGAAGGCAACAATGCTGGTTTTAGAAAACTACCGGGCACAAACTTAATGAACGACCTCACAGGCGAAGTCGTTTATACTCCGCCACAAGACTATAACTCGATTGTTGCGTTAATGGTTAACCTTGAGAAGTTTATCAACGAGGCATCGGTACTCGATGTTGATCCGCTGGTTAAAATGGCCATTATTCATCACCAGTTCGAAAGTATCCACCCGTTTTATGACGGCAATGGTCGTACTGGCCGAATTATAAATATCCTCTACCTCATTCAGTATGGGCTATTAAACCTACCTGTTCTATATTTAAGCCGTTATATCATCAAAAACAAAGGCGAATATTACCGCTTGTTGCAGGATGTAAGAGTGAATGGCTCATGGATAGAATGGATTTTGTTTATGCTTACTGGTGTTGAGGAAACCTCCTATCAAACCATTGATTTGATTAACGAGATCAAAAAGCTGATGATGGAGTACAAGCATAAAATTCGAAAAGAATTGCCCCGGATTTATAGTCAGGACTTAATTAACAACTTGTTCAAACATCCTTACACAAAAATTGAGTTCCTGATGAATGAACTTCGTGTGAGTAGATTAACTGCAACAAAATATCTGGATAAATTGGTTGAAATAGAATTGTTGGCAAAACAGAAAATAGGTCGTGATAACTTTTATATCAACATGCCATTGTTTGTTCTATTGAGCAAAGGGAATTCGTGACATGTATAAAAAGAACGCATTTTGTATACAGATCAACTGCAACATGTATAGAAAAACGCCATTTCGTATACATGTTTTTTGAATGTGTATAGAAAAGAGTTGTTTCTAACATGAATTTTGGAAAGGCATAGTTTTATTTGATACAATAGTTCAAATGAGATATGGAATATATGTAACAAGCTGAAATACAGTTATTGTTTTATTTGATGGTTATTTGATGATTTTTTTGATATTGATAAATTAAGCTTTTGACTAAAAACGAAAGAATGAAAGATTTAACACTAAATAGTTGCATTTATACAAAAATACGGCCTATATTTGCAAGTAATAATACTCGCCACGCTTCTCGTAAGATCAGCGCACCCGGGCGAGTTTTCGATTTTTATGGAGGGTTATTATCATGAACTACACAAAACCTCCACTTTCCATACCAGATCAGATCAAGAAATTAAAGAGTCGTGGTTTACAATTGAACGATATACCGAAAGCCTCACATTATCTTTCTAACATTAGTTACTATCGTCTCAGGGCATATACCTATCCTTTTCAGGATAATACAAATGAAGATCATCCATTTAATCAACCTGTTTCTTTTGAAGATATTATTGAGTTATATGTATTCGACCGAAGATTACGCCTATTGATTTTTAATGCCATTGAAAAAATTGAAATCTCTCTTCGCACAAAAATTATTTACGAGTTTTCATTGGCACACGGTAGTCATTGGTATGAAAATGAAGATTTATTCCGAAACCCAGATCGTTTCTTAAATGATATGAACTCACTGTGCGAAGAAATTGATCGTTCCGATGAAACATTTATCGAACACTACAAAAACAAATATTCTCAGCCATCAAATCCTCCAGCATGGATGAGTTTAGAAGTAGCTTCAATGGGAACATTAAGCAAACTGTTTTCTAATCTAAAAAAGAATAGCGAAAAGAAACAAGTAACACAATCCTTCGGATTAAAACAACCTGAGATTCTTGAAAGTTGGATGCATTCATTTTCCGGATTAAGAAATGTTTGTGCTCACCATGGCAGGGTGTGGAATCGAAGGTTTACTATTCAACCAACTATTCCATATAATACCGTTTATTCTTTTTTGAACAATATTGACATCTTTCCGAATAAACTATATGCAATGCTAAGTTGTATGACTTACATTTTAGATATAATTAGTCCAGGAAATAGTTTCAATACACGCTTGATGGAATTGATAAAATCCTGTACATTAATTGATTTGCGTGAAATGGGATTCCCTAAGGATTGGGAAAAAGAAGAAATTTGGCAATAGGCATTAATCACGGTTCAAACAATAAAATGAAACTACAATTTAAAGAACAACAGTTCCAAATTCAGGCGGTAAAAGCCGTGGTCGATTGCTTTGCAGGTCAACCACAGGAAACCAACCGTTTTACGTTGGAACGCACCAAAGATATTATCCGCAAAGCAAAAGCCGTTTCCGTTGGCGACACACAGCAACAAATGGAATACGAAGCCGAAGTAATGGAACGCATCGGCTACCGCAACCGGCCAATATTCATTACCGAATCGCAAATACTGGCCAACATTCAGCAGGTTCAGCAACACAACGATATTTTACAAAGCGAACTAATTGAACGTCCTAAAGGCGAAAAGAGCAGTTATAATTTAACCATCGAAATGGAAACAGGTACAGGCAAAACCTATACCTACATCCGTTCCATGTACGAACTGCATAAACATTACGGGTGGAGCAAATACATTGTCGTAGTTCCTTCAATCGCTATTCGCGAGGGGGTTTACAAATCGTTCGAAGTTACTCAGGAACACTTTCAGGAATTGTACGGACATAAAATTAAACCGTTCATCTACAATTCGTCACGACCTCAAGACATTGAGAGCTTTGCCGCCGACAACCGCATCAGTGTAATGATTATAAACACCCAGGCATTTAATGCAACTGGTAAAGATGCAAGGCGTATTTACATGGAACTCGACCAGTTTGCTTCTCGTCGCCCCATCGAAATCATTTCGCAAACCAATCCTATCCTGATTATCGACGAACCTCAATCGGTCGATGGCGATAAAACCTTGCAGCAAATGCAAGAGTTCAAGCCGCTGTTTACGGTTCGTTATTCGGCAACACACAAAGTTGAATACAACAAAGTTTTCCGTCTCGATGCATTGGATGCCTACAACAAAAAGCTGGTCAAAAAAATTCAGGTAAAGGGAATCAACCTAAAAGGCTCAACCGGAACAACAGGTTATTTATACCTCGAACAAATTATTTTGAGCAGCACAAAAGCCCCCGTTGCTTTAATCGAATACGAAAAACGCAATGGTTCCGGAGTAAAAAGGGTCAGGGAAAAATTAGAAAAAGGAACCGACCTTTTTGAACTTTCGGGTGAAATGCCACAATATAAAAACTACCTGATTCAGGAAGTTGATGGCTATTTCAACAAGATTGTGGTGAATGGTCAGGATTTGTATGCAGGTGAAGCCATAGGCGATTTAGATGAAAAAGCCTTCCGAAGAATTCAGATTCGCGAAACCATTCTTTCGCACCTCAACAAAGAGAAACAACTTTACAATTCGGGTGTGAAAGTTCTCTCGCTGTTCTTTATCGATTCGGTGGAGAAATACCGCAAATACGATGAAGTTGGATTGGAATTAACCGGAGAATATGCTCAAATCTTTGAAGAAGAATACAACCTTATTCGCAACGAGTTTGTCGATTTGTTCCATCAGGAATACAACGATTATTTATACAAACACACTCCACGTCAGGCACACCGGGGATATGCCCCAACCAATTACATCGAATACCTGAACCGCGATGAAGCAAGCCGCGTTCACAGTGGCTATTTCTCGATCGACAAAAAAAGCAAAAGGGTAATCGACAGCGAAGTAAAGCGTGGCAAGCAAGATTCCGACGATGTTTCGGCTTACGACCTGATTATGAAAGACAAAGAACGGTTGCTGAGTTTTGATGAACCTGTACGTTTTATATTCTCACATTCTGCCCTGAAAGAAGGCTGGGATAACCCCAATGTATTTCAGATTTGCGCCTTGAAACATTCCGATGCCACAATTCGCCGCCGTCAGGAAGTTGGACGTGGTATGCGTTTGTGCGTCAATGTTCATGGCATTCGTTTAGATTACGAAACCATTGGCGATCAGGTACAGGAAGTAAACAAACTAACGGTAATTGCTTCCGAGAGTTACGAGGCTTTTGCAAAAGGGCTGCAATCCGAAATTGCCGAAACACTCAAAGAACGGCCACAAAAGGCAGAAGTTGATTTCTTCCTGGGCAAACTGATTAAAGATGAAAAGGGCGTTGAAATCCGCCTCGATAAAGAGCAGGCTAAAAAACTGAATAAATACCTGTACAAAAACGATGTTATTGATGAAGATGACAAGATAACCATTGAAGGCCGCAAGCTAATTGAATCTAACACGGTGCCCCTGCCCGAAGAATTGGAGACTTTCAGAACAGACGTAACCAATCTCCTCCGTTCTGTTTATACTGGATCAATTCAGTTGGTTGGCAACGAACGCAATACGATTTCAAACCTTGGCGTAAACAGCAATTTTCACAAAAAAGAGTTTCAGGAACTTTGGAATAAAATCAATCTGAAAACCATTTACGAAGTAAACTTCGACTCCGAAAAGCTCATCAAAGACAGTGTAATCCGAATCAATGCCAATTTGCACATATCAGAACGGGTGTACGAGGTGAAAAGTGGCGAATTACAGGAAAGCACAAAGCAACAATTGGAGAACAAGGAGGGAT
This sequence comes from uncultured Methanospirillum sp., assembly GCA_964642535.1. GTDB lineage: Archaea > Halobacteriota > Methanomicrobia > Methanomicrobiales > Methanospirillaceae > Methanospirillum. The sequence continues at coordinate 4,274 of CAZXRT010000053.1, read as the reverse complement.
TTAAAGAAACACAACGTACAACAAAAAAATTAAACACCGATGTTTATACCAATACGGTTTACGACATTGTAGGCGAATTGGTTCACTATACTAACCTTACAAGGCGCACCATTGTTGCCATTCTAAAAGGGATTAAGGAAGCTCAGTTTTATCTGATTCGCAAAAATCCTGAAGAGTTTATTGCCAAATGCAGCAAGCTAATCAATGAAGTAAAAGCCAGCCTGATCATCAACAATATTGTTTATCACAAAATTGATGAAAGGCACGATTCAAAAACGGTTTTCACCAATCAGAAGGAAGCGTTACGCCAACAAGAAATGCTTAAAAAACACATTTACGATTACCTGACCACCGACTCAAAAATAGAAACAGCATTTGCCGAAGCTTTAGAAAATAGTACCGAAGTGGTAGTTTATGCCAAACTACCAAAGAGTTTCCATATCACAACTCCTGTTGCCAACTATAGCCCCGACTGGGCGATTGTTTTCGATAAGGAAAAAGTACGGCACATCTACTTTGTAGCCGAAACTAAAGGCTCTGATTCATCGCTCGAATTGCGCGAGATTGAGCAGCTGAAAATCCATTGCGCAGGTAAACACTTCGAAGCCATAACAGGTGGCGAAGTGAAATTTGATGTGGTAAAGAACTATGAAAAATTACTGGAAATAGTACAGGTAAAATGAAAACAATTGAAAAAATAACAAGGGTATCAATTACTGAAGTGTGGAAACATGAGGCAAAAAATCTTACTCCGTGGCTATGTGAAAACATTGATGTTATTAGTGATATCATAGGCGTTCAGTTAACAAACCCTGAAAAAGAACAGAGCACAGGGAACTTCAATGTGGATATTAAAGCAGAAGACATCGAAGGTAATGTTGTCGTTATTGAAAATCAATTTGGAGCAAGTAATCACGATCATTTAGGAAAATTGCTTACCTATCTTACATCTTTCAATGCAAAAACTGCAATCTGGATTGTTGAAACGCCTAAACAGGAACATATAAATGTTATAAACTGGTTGAATGAGGCAGAGAATAATTGTGATTTCTATATTTTGAAATTGGAAGCAATTAAAATTGGAGATTCGAATCCTGCTCCTTTACTTTCAAAAGTTGCTGGCCCCAATGAAGAATCAAGAAAAATTGGAAAAATTAAGAAAGAAGACTCTGAGAGGCATAAATTGAGACTTGCATTCTGGATACAACTATTGGAAGTAGCAAAAGAAAAAAAATTGACCTCATTCAATGCTATTTCTCCAACCAAGGACTCATGGATAGCCGCATCATCTGGAATAAGAGGATTAGCCTACACAATGTGGGTAAATCAATTTTCTGTTCGAATCGAATTGAGAATTGACCGGGGCAAAGGTGCAGAGGAAGAAAATCTATCAATTTTTAACAGCATCCAACAACATAAATTAGAAATAGAAGAAATTTTTGGATCTTCCTTGACTTGGGCAGACCTTGAGGGTTATCGGGTTTGTAGTATCAGGAAGGACTTTGACAAGGGTGGATATAGAAGCGAAGAGTCTTTATGGAAATCAATTATTGGGCAGGTTGTTGATGGAATGATAAGATTAGAATCTGCAATAAAACCTCACCTAAAAGATTTAAAACTAAAATGACAATTGCATTATGAAGCTCATCGACAACTTAAAACTATCTAAAAGCAGAAACCGCCAATGGGAATTGACGGCTTCGTTCCTCTTTCAACACTAACACCTTTCGAATGGTTGGTGAGATATTTTTCATTCGTAAATATCAAATTTTGATACAAAAATAACGTATTAAGAATGGGAAAAACAAATTTTTAAAACAATATTTCACTTTTTGAACTCGATTATAAAATACAATCAATGAAGCTCATCGACAACATAAACTCACGGCTAGCCGACGATTTAAAGACTGAAATTAAGAGAGGTAGTAAACTTTCTATTGCTGCATCTTCATTCTCAATCTATGCTTTCGAATCGTTGAAAAAGGAATTGAAAGCAATTGATGAACTTCGTTTCATTTTTACCTCTCCAACCTTTATTGAAGAAAATCTTCAAAAGGAATCACGTGAGTTTTATATCCCGCACATTTATAACGAACACCATTTGTGCGGAGGTGAATTTGAACTTCGCCTAAAAAATGAGCTAACCCAAAGGGCTATTGCCCGCGAATGCAGTGACTGGGTTAAACAAAAGGTCACATTCAAAACAAATATCCATGTCAATCAACCCTTACATGGCTTGATTCATGTTGAAAATTCAGCCGAAAGCAGCTACGCCTATACACAAATAACAGGCTTTACTACTTCCGATCTAGGATTGACCCATAAAAGCGGGTTTCCTACGTTGATTAATAAAGTAGAATTTCCACAGAGCCGAGCTTACTTAAATTGGTTTAATCTGGTCTGGTCAAACAACGAAAGTTTAAAAGATGTAACAAAATCGGTTCAGCAATATTTTGAGAATGCGTATAAGGAGAACAGTCCCGAGTTTATCTATTTCATTACCCTCTACAACATCTTTAGCGATTTTCTGAAGGATATTGCACAAGACAATCTGCCTAACGACGAGATTGGGTTTAAACAAACCGAAATATGGAAGATGCTCTACAACTTCCAAAAAGATGCGGTAATTGGGGCTATCAACAAACTCGAAAAATATAACGGTTGTATTATTGCCGACAGTGTGGGGCTTGGGAAAACATTTTCAGCTTTGGCCGTGATAAAGTATTACGAGAAAAGGAATAAAGACGTTTTGGTTCTTTGCCCGAAAAAATTGGAAGCCAACTGGAACACCTACCGTCAAAACGATAAAAACAACATTCTTTCAAAAGACCGTTTCCGGTACGATGTTTTATTTCATACCGATTTATCACGCGATAAAGGAACTAGCAATGGCCGTAACCTCGAAAATGTAAATTGGGGTAATTATGGTCTGGTTGTAATCGATGAATCTCACAATTTCAGGAACAACAATACCGCAGTTGGTCGAGAAAACCGATACCAACGCTTGTTGCGAAAAGTTATTCAGGAAGGGATTGAAACCAAAGTGCTGATGCTCTCCGCAACTCCTGTAAACAATCGTTTTAACGATTTAAGAAACCAACTTGCCCTTGCTTACGAAGGGGCAGCATCTGTTATCGACGAAAAACTAAACACCGAAAAAGGGATTGAACTAATTTTCAGAAGGGCACAACAATCATTTAATCAATGGTCAAAGTTCGATCCAGAACAACGTACCACTGAAAAATTATTGGAGATTCTGGATTTTGATTTCTTCGAAATACTGGACAGCCTCACAATTGCCCGGTCGCGTAAACACATTACCACTTATTACGACACCTCAGCAATTGGTGATTTTCCGAAACGAAATAAACCTATTTCCATTGAAAGTCCGCTTTCTGTTTCCGATAGCATAAATTATCGAACAATTGCAGAAAACCTTACTTTGCTGAATCTTTCTGTTTATTCGCCATTAAGCTATATCCTTCCCGGTAAAGTTCAACATTATGCAGATTTGTATGACAAAAAAGTGAATTCAGGAACCCTAACACAGGTGGATAGGGAAAAAAGCTTGCAATTGCTGATGCGGATAAATCTGCTAAAGCGGATTGAAAGTTCTGTCGATTCATTTCGCCTGACTTTGGAGAACATTATCAATCAGATTTATGATGCTACAAAGGCAATTATTAAGAATGAAGACAATGTTTATTCTGGCATTCAGGCCAATGATATTACAAACGATGTAGATTGGGATGCCGATTTGGGCGACGAAGAAAACATTATTGGTCGGAAAGTTAAAGTGCGTATTTCAGATATGGACACAACTCGTTGGCTCGAAGATTTAAATGCCGACTTACTTGTTTTAGAAGGACTACTGGAAGCGGTAAGGCCTATTGTTGAGGAAAACGATTTAAAACTTGCCAGACTGAAAAAGGAAATCGCAAGGAAAATAGAAAACCCATTAAACCCCAACAATCGTAAAATAATCATTTTCACTGCATTTGCCGATACCGCAAACTATCTATACAAATCGTTGAAATCTTATCTGAAAGAAACATATCAAATCAACACAGCTTTAATTACAGGTAGCAAACGCCTATGTTCATCCAAAAATATACCAACCGATTTAAATACGCTCCTAACTTGCTTTTCTCCAATATCTAAAGGGAAAGATCAAATTCTTCCAAATATGAAGGAAAGTATTGATGTGCTTATAGCCACTGATTGTATTTCAGAAGGGCAAAATTTACAGGATTGCGATTATCTGGTTAATTACG
>CAZXRT010000052.1:0-9803 GCA_964642535.1 uncultured Methanospirillum sp. | reverse complement strand
AGGGATCATTACAGAGAGGATTCAGGGTTCCTGCTCCTGAATATGTCACGTTCCCGGAATGGGGCAGAAGGGTTCCCATGTATGTAAACAGGGCATCATCGGAAGTGTTGGTGGCTCCGTCGTACCGCTGGTATGCGTTGCGTGGGTTGACCATGATGGCCTGGTTCAGATCCTCAAGTCTGACCTCTGTGGTGATATTCCTGCGTGGATAACAGTCAGATCCCGATGACTGTGCACGCAGTTCAACGGGCCTGCCTGCAATAAAATCCTCGAGAACATGGGCTCCTCCATAGTTTTCTGCCCTGGTCACTGACTTGTTGGTAGCACCGATGTAGGTATCGACAGCAGCAATTCCCCCGTATGCCTCCACGTCATTGAGCCAGATCCGCTCCATCTTGATGGGAGGTTCTGCATGACCAAAGTTGAGAAATGCCCCTGAAGAACACATTGCCCCGAAAGTACCCGTCGTGACAACATCTACTTCCATCAGCGCCCCCTCCTCTCCCAGTTCACTGACGATATCGGGCATTTCATCGGCAGTGACCACCCGGGCAGATCCATCCAGAATCCGCTGGTTGATCTCTTCGATGCTTTTATCCATACTACTAATATCTACGTGGTCGGATCAGTTATAGATTCGGAAATAATTGAAACGGCTCTGATATGAACCGGTTTTGAATTCACACCCGAAAACCTGGCATAATACGGGGAGAAAAAAGACGATGCTACCTGAAAGAAAAAATCTCCTGAAGATGTTCGTGTATGGTATCCTGACCTGGCTGATTCCGTTCCTGATCGCCCTACCGTTCTATTCTCCGCAGGGAGACCTTCTGATCGATCCGGATGTCTTTAAAAGCATGATGATCCTGACCGGTAGTATTGTCGGCGCCCTCCTCATGATCCGGCTTTTCGGCACGATCCGTTCAGGATATGTCAGGTATGGCATGATGGCAGGATTGATCTGGTTGTGCATCAACTGGGCTCTGGACGCTATCATCCTGATTCCGATGAGTGGAATGGACTTCGGTTCATATGTTACCCAGATTGGGCTTCGGTATCTGATGATCCCGGTGATGACGATCATGGCAGGGTATGCTGCCAGTGGTGCGGCCGAAAACAGAAAAACCCTATGAACCAAAAACCCCTGATCGAGGCATTTCTGTTTGATCTCTGGCTCCTGATGGCCGGCAGGATAGCCCCTCAGCTCTGCTGCCGGACTCTGCCTCCGATGTACCAGGTCTTTCAGGCAGCACTCCGGGAAGTCGCCAGGCAGGATGGTGATCTTGACCGTGCGGTCCGGCTTTTGCATGAAATTATTACCGTTGCTCCTGCTGACGCGATGGAATTTGAACAGGCTGGTCAGTTGCTGAATATTATCGAATGGAGAAGAACCTGTCATCCAAAGTGGTTCTCCCCTTCTGTCAGGGGAATGAGACTGAAGACCGGTACCTGCGGGCCGTACCTGGCACAGGCAATGGCACTTCTTCAGGCCGGGGCTGATTCAGAGATCCTGGACCTCACCTCCCGTATCCTGGAGAAAGGGGATGAATCTTCTGATGATCGATCTCTTGCCTGTCTGATCCGGGCTGCTGTGCTGATCTGCACAGGGGAGACTGCAGCCGGAGAAGAAGAGTTATTGAGGGCTGAAAAATTTCACCGGTCAACCCTGGGAACAGGATAGATATAGAGGGCTGAACAGATTGAGTGAGCAGATGGCAGGTCAGGATATCAAGGGCAGAAAACCGAAGCGGATCCTGGTCATTGACGATGAGCAGGTCTTCAGGGATGCGATTGTGCATGCCCTGTCCGGTTGCGGGTTCCAGTGTACTGCAGAGGAAAATGCAGCTGACGGGATCAACCGGTTGAAAACGGAATCATTTGATCTTGTCCTCCTCGACATCATGATGGAACCCCTTGATGGCTGGGATACCCTGGATCATATAAAAACCCTCTCGCAAGGCCGCGATACTCCGGTCATCATGTCTTCGGCAAAAAAACTCCAGGCTGATGAGGTTATCCGGTACGGGGAACAGGTTGCCGGCTTTCTCACAAAACCCTTTCAGGATGAGGATTTTTGTGAAGATGTCTCCGGTTTTTTCTCCTGGTATGATCTCCTGACTGCGGATGCCCGTTCTGCTGAAAAACAGGATGTCCCTGTTGATGTTTGTGATCAGTGGGTTCAGCTGTCACGCCAGATTCGTTCAATAACCCAGCTCAGGGATGTCGTCGGACCCCGGTGTATCCCTGATGACGGATCAACAGAAGAAGAGTGCCTGGCCAGAAAGATGGCACTCATCGACTCCCTGATCGCTGAAAAAGTGCAAAAGCGCGATGAATTGTGCCGGAAATACCCGGTGCTTCTCACCCGGTAAACATCCCCCCTCTCCACAATCCGCTTTTTTATGTTTTCTCAATATTTCTGCGATATCAATTTCAGATGGTATCCCTGATCAGTAGGTATACCCGGGTGGAGTCACATCATGCACAGGGATGAGATAATTCGTGATCTTGAATCATTTGCCCCCCCTGATCTCGCTGAACCTTTTGATCAGGGAAGGATTGGCCTTATTGTTGAAGGAAAACCTGAAGTTGAGATCATCTGCACCTGTCTTGATGTTACCCTCGAGGTGGTCAGACAGGCATGCAGGAACAGGGCAGACCTGCTGATTGCCCATCACACTCCCATCTGGTATCCTCTTACCAGCATCAGGGGAGCTGATGCCCTTCTTCTCAGGGAGATATTTGCAGCCGGCCTGAACGTGTATGTTCTGCATACAAACTATGATCATGCGGCAAACGGGGTGAATCACTGCCTCGCCGGCCTTCTCGGACTGGGCTCGGTGACTCCTCTCAGCCTTGGGATTGTTGGGAACTGTGATCTGACTCCCTCGATGATCGCTGATCACCTGGAGACCCCGCTTCGTATCTGGGGGGAAATCAATGAAATCCGACGGCTTGCAGTGGTTGGAGGGTCCGGATTTGATCCGGTCGTTATCCAAGAAGCGGCCTTTGCCGGGGCGCAGGCCTTTCTGTCTGCAGAACTGAAACACTCGGTTGCCCGGACATCACCGGTTCCTCTCATCGAGGCGACACATTACCATCTTGAAGCTCCTGCAATGAGGATCCTTGCGGGCCGGAATGGATGGATTTACATCGATGATCCGCCGGTTCTCAGCACCGTTCCATGAAGGAACCGGTCGGAGACCTGATCGCCGGCTCCCAGCTGGATTCCCGGATGCGGGAGCGAATTTCCCGGTTTTACAAGGGACGGGGAAAAAAAGCACTGGATATTGTTGATCAGGACCGCGTAATCCGGTACCGTGATTTCTTCGTGGTGACCGGGGACACTGCCCGGTACATCGTGGAGGATGACTTCTGTTCATGCAGCGATTTTCTTCACCGGGGAGGTTCCTGTTCCCATATTCTGGCGGTCAGGATCGCCCGGGCAGTGGGAAAATACCAGCTGGAGGATACCTGGTACCATGAACGGATGGATACCGGATGATCTGCCACGAAACGGTCAGGTATACTCACCGTACATACCACTCTCTTCTTCGTAGACACTGGTGAGCAGGGGAAGAAGGATGTGCCTCTCCTGGGTGGTAACCACCCTGAATGGATAGTTTTCAGCAGGATATCCTGATTTTTTCCCTTTCCTGATTCGCGTATCCATGAATGCGGCGTGGGATCTGATTCTTCTCTCCTGGATATCTCTGCAGCAGCCGGTACTGGTCAGTATCCGTTCTCTGATAACCGGCCCGAGATTTTCCTCTCTCTCAAACCCGATGGAATTTCTTCCTGATGCCAGGGCAGCAAGGGTGGTTGTCCCGGTCCCAAGGAAGGGATCGAGGACGGTATCTCCCTGGATTGAGAACATGTTGATCAGACGGAAGGGAATCTCCAGGGGGAACGCTGCAGATCGCTCACGAATCCGGTTTCCGGTGGTTTCACCCGGCATCACCTGCCCCGTCCCCCGGATCTCATACCAGATGTCTGAGAACCATGAATTCCTCTCCTCCCAGAAGATGGCACTCATGAGCCGGTCTTCTTTCCTCGAGGAATGAAAGATCCGTGCCCCCCCTTTCCGGAAAATCAGAATATGTTCATGCTCGAGCGTGACATAGGCGTTGGTGGGCAGCATCCCTGATCCCATGAATTTATTCGGTTTGTTGGATGTTTTTCTCCAGAGAATGGAAGGGAGCATGCAAAGCCCGTTTCTGATACAAAAAGAGATAATCTGCGCATGATTGGGAAAGAGTGAAAAGGATCCGCCTGTCTTTCGTGTTGCATCCCCGATATTGATGCAGAGTATTCCTCCGGAGTGCAGCACCCTGATGCACTCCTTCCAGGTCTTTTCAAGTTCGGAATGCATCAGCAGCCATGCATCATGACCTCTCCCTTCAGAGAGATGGTTCTCAGTCTCCTGGCCTGCCTTGCCAAAGGAAGAGTCCCACATTCTGATCATGGGATAGGGCGGTGAAGTGATCACCAGCGATACCGAGTTGTCTTCAACCCGGTCCAGATCAGAAGAATCAGTCAGAAAAACCTGGTGGAACGTTTTCATGATTCATGGAACCAGCCGGACGGGAACGATGGCGGCTTCTTGTAAACCCTTATAGGAAGCAGTCCAACATATATGAAATTGTGTGGCCTGTATCATGAGAGAAGAGAACCTCATCACCGGGAAGGGGAATGAAACCGCCTCAAGAGCCCGTGTTTCTATCGCTGTGAACGGTTCCATGCATGTGAGATCCGGCATCCGGATCCACCTGAAAGGTGGTCAATAATCTATGATGGAAGAAGAATACCAGCTCGAATACTTCAGATCCGAAGGACTCGTCCGCAGGATATGTACCTGTTGTGGAAAAGCGTTCTGGACCCGTGATCCGGAACGGACCGTCTGTGGTGATGCACCCTGTGAACCATACCAGTTCATCGGAAATCCCTTGTTCAGACCCCACACCGTGGATCAGATGAGAGAGGCGTATCTCTCGTTCTTCGAAAAAGAAGGTCACACCCGGATCTCCCGCTACCCGGTTGCAGCCCGGTGGAGGGATGATATTTATCTTACGATCGCTTCCATCGCCGATTTTCAGCCCTTTGTCACCAGCGGGGTTGTTCCTCCGCCGGCAAATCCTCTCACTATCTCCCAGCCCTGTGTCAGGCTCAATGACCTGGACTCAGTCGGCCGGTCAGGTCGTCACCTGACCTGTTTTGAGATGATGGCCCATCATGCCTTTAACTCGGAAGGGACGGAGATCTATTGGAAAGACCGGACCGTTGAGCTCTGTGACCAGTTCCTCTCCAGCATCGGGGCAGACATGAACCGTGTCACCTACAAGGAACATCCGTGGATTGGAGGAGGCAATGCGGGCCCGAGTGTTGAGGTACTGATCGGAGGCCTGGAAGTTGCAACGCTGGTGTTCATGAGCCTTGGCAGGCAGAAGACTGAAAAGCCACCGGTCATGCTTGAAGGAAATCCCTATTATCCGATGACCCTGCGGATTGTTGATACCGGGTACGGGCTTGAACGTCTCGTCTGGGCATCAAAAGGGTCTCCCACTATCTATGACGCGGTCTTTCCCGAGATGGTGAGTCATGTCATGGAGGAGGCAGGCCTCGGGCACCGGCTGGATGATCCTGATTTCATCCGCATTCTTGGTGAGAATGCGAAGTTTGCCGGTCTGATGGACATCTCCGGCCAGCGGATCTTTGAACTGAGACAGAAAGTCGCCAGCCAGATCAACATCCCTGTTGACAAGCTGGAGAAGATGATCGCCCCGGTCGAGTCAGTGTATGCGATCGTGGATCATTCCCGCTGCCTCTCCTACATGCTGGGGGACTGCATCGTCCCCTCCAATGTCAAGGACGGGTACCTGGCACGCCTGGTGATCAGGCGGACCCTGCGGATGATGCGGGATCTCAGCATCAGTGATGAATTCCTTGCCGACCTGGTCAGTAAACAGATGAAGATCATCGGTGCCGACCGGTTTGAGCAGGATCCCGACGTTGTTGGTGAGATCCTGGAGAGGGAGATCGAGAAGTACCGGGCAACCATGGAACGCGGTTCGCGGACCGTCGAGCGGCTTGCACAGAGCTACCGGAAGAAATGTGAAAAGATCCCGCTCTCTGAGATGGTCACTCTCTATGACTCTCATGGCATTCCTCCTGAGATGGTCCGGGATCTTGCTGCGACACACGGCGCCGTGGTGGATCTCCCTGATGATTTCTACTCCCAGATAGCGAACATGCACTCCGAGTCAGAGCGTGAACCCGAGCGCAATCCGCTCTTTGACTACCTTGACCGCCTTGCCCACCTGCCTGAAACCCGCAGACTCTATTATGAGAAACCCGGTTCGATGGAGTTCGAGGCAAAAGTTCTGGACGTGCTGGACAACAAGTACGTGGTCCTGGATGCCACCCTCTTTTATCCTGAAGGAGGAGGTCAGCCTGGAGATACCGGACTGTTCCTCACCCCTGACGGGCTGACGGTGCGGGTTGAGGATACCCTCAAGCTCGGCGAGTCAGTGCTGCATCTGATCTCGGGAGGACATGTCCAGAAAGGTGACACCCTCAGAGGGATCATCGATGAAGAGCGACGGCTCTCCCTTATGAGGCATCATACAGCGACCCACATCCTTCTCCATGCTGCCCAGGAAGTGCTGGGGCCCCATATTCACCAGGCAGGAGCACAGAAGGGAGAGACCAGCTCACGAATGGATCTCCGTCATTACAAGCATATCACCCCGGCAGAACTGAAAAAGATCGAAGCCGCTGCCAACCGCCTTGTCATGGCCAACACCCCGACGTCTGTCGGATGGGAAGACCGGACCGATGCCGAGCAGAAGTACGGGTTCTGCCTCTACCAGGGAGGGGTTCCGCCAGGTTCACGGATCCGGGTGGTGAAGGTCGCCGGTGATATTGAAGCCTGTGCCGGCACTCACTGTGCTCATACCGGGGATATCGGCACGATCAAGATCATCAGGGTGGAGCATATCCAGGATGGAATAGAGAGGCTTGAATTTACCGCCGGCCTTGCCGCCATCCAGTATCTTCACCGGATGGAAGACCTGCTCATCTCCTCTGCGGTGGCGTTTTCTGTCCAGACCGAAGCTCTTCCCTCAACTTCACAGAGGTTCTTTGCAGAATGGAAAGACCAGCGCAAGGAGATAGAACGTCTCTCCGCCCGGGTGAGTGAACTTGAACTGAAAAACCTGACCGGCGAAGATATCGGAGGACATCAGGTTGTCATCAGACGTATGGATCTCCCATCCACCGAACTTGTCAAGGTAGCATCCGGGGTTTCTGCCAGTGGCGGGATTGCCCTTCTGATTGCGGGGGGAGAGACGGCCCGTGCAGTGGTAGCGAGTGGTGTCGAATCAGTCAGGGCCGGAGACCTGATTGCCGAGGTATGCTCCATCCTGGGAGGGAAAGGCGGTGGAAAACCGAACCTTGCCCAGGGAGGAGGCCCTGATGTCTCCCGGATTGATGAAGCCCTTGCGAAGGGAAGAGAGATGATCACCAGCAGTCTTCATGTCTGATTCATCAGATCCTGAAAAGCAGTCTGAGGTCAGAGTCCTGACGCCTGATGAGGATGCGGCACGGACCATGGCACGAGCCATGGCAAGCCAGACTGCCGGGGATATCCTCCGGCTCTTCCAGGGTGGCGAGATGACGGCATCTGATATCGGGACTGCATTACAGATCCCGATCCCGACGGTGATGTATCACCTTGAAGCCCTGCTCCAGGCGGGTCTGATTGAAGTATCCCGCGTCAGGTACAGTGTCAAGGGGCGGGAAGTGAAGGTATACCGCCAGTCTGACCAGGTATTCATTGTTGCACCCCGTCACGCAGATATCAGGGAAACCCTGGTCAGGTATGCCTCACTCTTCGGCCTGACTCTCCTGGCCGCGGGAATGGTATCTGTTCTGTCGTTCTTCCAGTTATCAGGCTCTATTTCCCGGGAGATGAAAGCCGGAGGCATTGATCAGAAAGGGACATTTGCCGCGGTTGCCAACAGTCCGGCAGAGATCGCCGGAGATTATGCCAGGGAACTGAATGCTGCCTCCCTCCCGATGCCGGCTCCGGTACCCGCTGATATGGGCTTCCAGATACCGGAGCTCGCAATCGGAATTCTGATCGGGGGATTTCTTGTGATCGGGATGTTGATCTGCCTGGATATTATCAGAAAAAAGAGGGCGGGCAGGTAATTATTCCTGCTTTCTGCAGAGATAATACCCCAGAATCATACCCGTTATAACAATGCCTGCAGGAAGAGGCGATTTTGTCGGTGACGGCAGGGGGGGCATGGTTGCCGGTATGGTCGTGGCCGGGGTATCATGAGCAGTCTCAACTGGCAGCGGGGTGATTACAACTGCCGAATCCTCTTCTGGAATCCCCGCAACATTCAGGGAGTAGTCTCCGATGTACCCTTTTTTGTCAGAGAAACTTACCATATATTCCCCGGGGAGGGAAACCGGGACATGGGTTGAAAAATGCCCATCACCATCAGTAAGCCCTGCCGTGGTGATCAATTGTTCGGGTCCGTATGTGAAGTCCTCAGGACCGAACACCCGCAGCGTGACCACTCCGTTCTTGTCATTTTTCAGGCTTCCGCTCACCAGAAGTGCGGCAGAGAGGTTCTGTTCAGCAGGTGAATCGATCGTTATCTCATCAGACCGGTCGATCAGTTGAACCACCCTCCGGGTGACCGATGCAGAACCCAGTTCCTTCTCGACAAATGAATCCCCGCCTGATACGATATTGTGGATTTCCACCTTGTATTGTCCTTTTTCCAGCCCTCGTGTCTCAAACTCGGATCTGAACTGTCTGCTTTTGTCTATGATCACCTTCTGTCGTTTCATCTCTCCGGCAGTGTGTTTTGAGTAATACAGAACCAGATCAAAGTAGGTATCTTCCGGGAAGGTGGTTGATCCGATGATCACGAGGGGGGTCCCGACAAAGACGTTTTCAGGAGCACTGATGTTGATAATATAGGCTGAAGCCCCTGATACAAGAAATGTTACAAGGATGAGCGCGGTGATTGATCCAGAGAAGTATCTCATGGAAAGATATCTGGCGGCAGGATATTAGGCCTTATTGGTGATGCTACGAAAGAGATTGGTAGTATCCGGGGTTTCCCCTCAGTGTCCCCCATCTCCAAAATGAGATGGAGGAGTCTTATTCACATTCAAGGATGTAGCGGGTTTTCACTTTCCTGGCAATATCGCTCCCTGCAATTGCTGACACCCGCTCCTCCAGGTTGGAGAAGTACTCAGGCGGGAGACAGTGCAGACTCTCTTCTCCCGAAAGCATGAGATCGATAAGATATCTGAAATCCTCATCTGAAAGACGGCCGATACGCTCCTTAAAATCAGATGCATCCTTTGCGTAATGATTCGCAACCGGGGGAAGAAGAGAGCGGTATGAAGCACCTGACCCGCGACATGCCTCTCCTGCATATTCCGGAGCCATCGCACAGAGAAGCGAGAGATCCTGTTCACTCAGTTTTCGAACCATATAGTGAGGTTTACTGCCAGCGCTTATCCGGTCTTCGCTTGGGCAGATTCCATATGGATAGAAAACGAATAGAGAAAGATGAACCGGTTTTCCTGGCAGGTAAGGCTCGGCATTACCCTGGTCTGCTGCTCTGGCATGGTATATACCGCCAAACTCCTCCTCATCGATAACCTCCCGGGCACAATTGAATATATCTTCAACTCGTTTGGATTTCTCTTCATCAATGTTCTCCTGGTCACCCTCGTCATTAACGAACTTCTCAGCCTACGATCCCGTCGCGAAA
>CAZXRT010000051.1:0-9846 GCA_964642535.1 uncultured Methanospirillum sp. | reverse complement strand
TCTATGCAAGTCTCCGCCAAGGATTTTCCCAGCTCTCTCGAACAAATTGTTTAGATCAGAATCTGTCAATTCCACGGTTTCTGTATCACTAGACGTACCATCAGAATTGCTAGCATATTCAATCGTAAGTGTCCGGAGTGCCAATGCTGTAGCCGCATTGGCGATCACATCATATCCACCAGTTTCTTTAATAGCGCTTATCTCTTTTTCAAACTCGTCAAGCACTTTTTTAAGTACACTTTGACGGGCGCGAGGAGCAATCATATCCTGGGTGAGGGCACGGGCAAGCGCCATTAACCTGCGGAGAGCGGGTTGTTTCCGTGCCGAGTCTATACGATAGGTGATTAAATCCATATCGCTGAACACATCAGCAAACGATGGATTGCGTTTAAGTGTGATAAGTTCCTTATAGGAACCTGTTTCGGAAGGCACGACCGCTTCACTGTCCCGCAAGGCCTGCTCTACCAGTTTGACTGTTTTTTCGTCAAAGAATGGCAAATAGAGCGAAACATTATTAAGCTCAGCGCTAGATTCTACTCGCCGGGCAAGCGGGGTACGGATCATTCGACCAAGCAGCTGAGCGATGTAAGTATAGTCATTTGCATGCCTAAACGACATCATCGTTTCAGCGCGTGGACAATCCCATCCTGTGGAAAGATTCATTTTAAAGAACACGATGATAGCCTTATCATCTTCTTCAATATGTGACGCATTGATATGTTGAATCTCCAGACCACATACCTTTATCGTGTCGCTCCCATCAAAAGTTTGTACCGCCTCGCCTGCTTGTAGCTTTCGTCCAAGCAACTCTTCAACAATGGTAATACACGAATCCAAGTCTGTTTGAGTCACCGATCGCTCATTGCCATCTTCTACTTGAACAACAAGAATAGGCCGTACCATGGGGTTAATTTCTTCTTGTTCACAGTATGCTGCCCAGAGCTCGCACTTCTTTTTCCAATTGATGACGGCTTCTCTGAACATAGTCAGATCCGCATTGATTGCAATTTCCGGGAAGTGAATGATAATCCTATCCTTTAGTAGCCCTGATTCAATCACGTCCTCAGGTTTCACAACCACCTTCTGAGTAGTTGAAGGTGTGTCCTCAATGAGTTTTTGGAATCGCTGCGGTGTTGCGGTCACGCCGATCACGAGCGGCATTACTGGCAGTTCGTCATCCTTGCTCCCTTTGATAAATTTCTGCATGATTGACTGTGCTTTGTTTTCAGCCTGCGTTGATGTAAAAGTGCCTCTATGTGCTTCATCGATGACCACGTAAAAGGACTTGGGTTGGCGCTTTGCAGTATTTGCGAGAGTTTCCCAAATTGTATACTGGCGAAGATCGGATTTCTGAGTAAGTAATTTATCTGAGCCAAGCTTTTGGGTGTTCAGAAAATAGATGCCTCCGGCTGATAAGTACTCTGCGTCATATGTCGAATCGATTACTCGCATATCGCGGGTGCGGAATTTATCCGATTTACTCTCGATCTTTAGGCGCGTCTGCTCATTTAGTTCGGGCATATCTGAAAGCCAGACAAAAACAGAGTTAGGCTCCGCTATACCAAACGCATGGCCGAAGATTATATCTTCAAATAGCGCAGTCATGATAATTGTCTTTCCAGCGCCCGTTGGCGCGGAAAACGATATAACCTGAGGGTCTTTCTCACTCCACATTGTATGCGCCTTATGTATCTTCTCATGCAAGTCGGCCAGCGCCATTTCTTGAAAAGGGAAAAGCGTTGCTCTCATACGTCATTCCTCCTGCTCCCGATTACGAAATTATCGATGTAGTCGCGGTACAACTGGTAGGTAGGTTGTATCTCGATGCCGGCGGACATCTCCCTGAACGCATCTTCTGAGTTCGTGACAAAGAAAACTGTTTTGATGTTCATAGATTCATGCAATGCCTCTGCGAATTTTCCGTAGCAATCTTCCTCTAATAGGACTGCAAACGAGTTCTGTGGTAGAATCAACATCTCCGGCAAGTTCCCCCCATCAAGCTCAGGGCGTTCGCCAACAGCTCCAGCTTTCAGCCACAAGAGCGGCAATATCTCTGAAAACTGCTGGCCAAGGGATACTCTATTCTTGTCCAAAAACCCAAGTTTAAAATACTCTACATTAGCGGGGAAGCCCTTGCTCATTGGACGCTTTAGCTGCTCAGTAACAGATCTCATCCCGAGCAATTCGGTCACCTGAGCCTTAATATCGTTGAAAACTCGGTTATCGCTCGTCACAATATAGAAATCAGTAATGTGATCCTGATCCTCGAGCGCAACAAGCCAATCTGCCTCTACTGCTGGATTAAACAGAATGGAGGCCGTGTGCTTCTCCGATACGATAAACATACTATCAGGTTTAACAAGCGACTGGGGCAGTTTATCCTTGCCAATGAGAGCGACAATTTGTTTCTTTGCCTGTAGTGATAATGTGGCAGGGTTTTCCGCAAAGCCAAGCTGAAAGAAAGAACGGTTTTCTTCCTTCGTTGTGGTTTGGCTTGTGTAATAATCTCCTGATAATAGAGTGCCATCTGCGCGCTTGCCAAGTATGCTATATTCTGTACGTGGCCAAGTGACAGCGCGGCAGATTCCACGATTTTCCCATTCAGTGTCTCCAGGTTGATGACCTTTCCCCTTCAAGTCTCGAGCGTCAGCCTCAGATACTTCGTTGTTGGTCACAAGTATACATCGCCTCTGCCCACCATCCTCAACGTTTAGAAGGTTTACGGCGTGAAGAGTAGTACCGCTCCCTGCAAAGAAGTCGACTATAAGTGCGTTGGGATTATTGCGTACAACTGCGGCTATCGCATCTTTAGTAGAATAAAGAGACTTTGGGAATGAAAAGGCTCTTGATTGTCCGACAATTCCAGAAACAAGGTCAGAACCATTGACACCCTGATCATGCAAGCTACGGTGCCATACTGATTTTATCTGCTTTTCTTGTGATACTGCATACTCCACATCAACGGTATTCCTCTCTTCGTCAAACGCTACTATGACTAGTTCGCCAGATTCGATTTGGCGTTGAGGTCTTTGACTGAGGTACGTTATCGCCCATGTATTTCGCTTTTTATCATAGCCTCCAACAGCGACATATCCTTTTTCTATCAGTTCATTAAGTGTCGAAAAACCAACACCCCAGTTCCCTTCTGAACCATCAGAGCGAATTGGCCATGCAACATCATATCCATCAATATGAACCTCTGAATTGATCTCAGTTCCAAAGGGTATGGAATCACATGCACGAATAACTCTTCTCCTTGTTCCATCAATCAAAATTGGATAGAACATATTTTTTCTATCTATACGACGCGCATTTGTTCCAGAACGTAAAAGACCCTTCCATCTAGGTTTTATGTTGAGAACCTTCTCTCCAAGTAGAGGATCATCGCCACCAATAACAAAGGCTTTTGGCATGAAACAGAATACATCGTATTCTTCAACACGTGAGAATCGTCCTTGAGTCACACCTTTGGGATTCACAACATCCGTAACCATTTGAATATAAGCGCCAGAGAATAAATCTTGAAGCAATGAACGGAGGTTGTGAACTTCATGCTCATCAATAGTTATGATTAGTACACCCGTATCCGGATTCAGTATTCTTTTCGCTATTTGTAACCTCTTTTTCATCATAGAAAGCCATTTGCTATGACGCCAAGCATCGGCTGAATCCACATAGTCATTGTTATATTTCCAATCCCTCGCCCCAGTATTGTAAGGCGGATCGATGTAGATGCAATCTACTTTCCCCTCATACAAATACTCTAAAAGTTGTAGTGCATGGTAGTTATCGGCTTCAATTAACGTATGCCATATGCTGCTGGTCGGCGCATTCTCTACCTTTGCGATAGGAATCAAACTAGGGAAAATCGGCTCACCGAATTGTGCTACTGATACTAATTCACAAAGTGGTATGCTTACCGCTTCTTGCGTGGTTCGGTCAACACATACGGCTTCCTCCTTGGCAATCTTCTTCACTGTGTAGATTTCTTTCATCGGGCCTGCTTTTTGGGCTACTGAAGAGCCGCGCCGGATAGGAATACCATATAGCGGTGTGCATTCTGGTAAATGTTCTTCAAAAACCAGGCCGAATTTCTTATTCTTTGTCATTCGGTTAATTTCGTCCGATAAGCGATCCCGTAACGTCGGATCGACAATTTGCCGTAGTAAATCATTAATTGCCGCCATGAATTATACCTCACTCTTCTGTCATATCGCTTGCAGGAGCATTCTTATCATCTTTTGATGAATCAGTCTCGGGTAATTCCGTTCTCCTGCTCCAAGATGTACCGAATAGTTCGTTACCTACGGACAAGCGTAATACTGCTGCTTTTTCAATGATCATGAATGTCTCTGACGTGTATGCGTCTGCCTTGTCAAACGCAATAAATACCTGCTTTCCTTTTAATCCACTTTGCATATACAAGCCCAGGATCTTCTCAAAATCCGCATCTTCGATACGCTTGACAATGCTTGAATCGTGGATTAAGGCAGGGAGCGGTGTAATAGTAAGCATGCTTAAATCATACACCACAAGATTCTTGAAGGCAGTACCTTCGCTTTGATCATCGGGAGTTCCAAACTCAAACGATTTATCGGGCTTTAGTATTAATATAGGAGCAGGCCTGTTACCACCTGTCACGATTGCATTTATTCTTTCCAGTTCAGCATTCACTAGGCTTTCTGCTGTAGCAATGGCAAATTCTTGTTTGCGGCGTAAATCTGCCAGCATTTGCTCCACAGCTTTTCGAGCCTCCGTTTGTTGAATTTCATATTCTAGTTCTTTGTTCTTCCTTTGCAATTCATCTATCTCGCGGGTAACACGGGCATATTGCGTTAGTATTGATTGTGAATGTACGCGAGCAATCCCTGAGTCGGTAAGTTGTTTTTCCAGGGCAGCGATATCTGCGTTTGTATCTGCGATGAGTGGTTCGAGCCTCGCTATTTCCTCTTCAATGTCGGAGCGTAAGTAACTATTGATCTTTGCGTGGAATTGTTCTACATCGGTAAATGCTTCGATATCTGCGTCGGGAAAAAAGTGAAGCAACGCAGTAAAGTCCTTTTTAAGCGCTCCATCATTGTCTGGCATATTGTTGCGAACAGCATTCAACTGTGATTCCAATCGAATTTTTCTATTCTCTAATTTATTCAGACTCTTGATAACCGAGGCAAGACGCTCCATTTTCTCATGATCGACGCCTAAGGCACGTAAGTTCGCATTCTCATTCTGCTTGCTGAGCGCTTCTCTACGCTTTTCTAAGCTGCTGATTATTTCGCTGTTGTTAGCCATGTCGGCTGAAATGTCCGTGACTGACCGATCAAGTTGTTTGCTTGGCTTTATTCCACAGTTTTCCTCTGCAACCTTTAAGTTGTTGATATCATCATATTTATCAAGCAATTTCATTAGGTAGTCAACGGACGTGGACATAGACTCTCGCTCGCCTTGTAAGGGCTTGTGCTCGTTGTGATTCCCGTGCCCATAGATACGGAAAAACCGTTCAACAATTTCATCAAACCTAATACTCGACAGAAGAATTTTATATTCATGAAACAACCAATCTCGATATTCCGGTACGGTCATCTCCTGAATAGCCATACTATATTTACTGTCACAACGAGTCACGACAGTTGGGTGATTTGTGGATCTATAGAAATAGTACGAGATCTCATCAAACTCAAATTCGATATTGATTTGATGATGACCAATACGTTCGAATACGTCCTTGGCAGACTTGACATAATCGTCGCCACCGAATCCAAAGTCTAGGATTAGTAAGAATGTTGATTTCCCTATCGCATTGCTTCCGCCAGAGCTGCCAAGAACAACATTAAGCCCTTTTTGAAATTCCAAGGGTTGTGACTTAAATTTATCACAGGTTATTCGTTTCAGCATAATGCAGAACCTCCGAATTTTCAGGTATCACGATTTTACCGAGCTTATAGAGGCAATCAAGCGCGTCGAGAAAAATACTGATTTCAGACAACTTGGTCTTTGTCGCTATAAGCAGCTCATGAGGGGTCATGTCTCTGCTCTCCAAGTTCTCCAAAATTGGCGTAAAGAGCGCAATAACGCTTTCCGAGAATGTGTTAACCTTGCTTGGTAATCTCATTAAATAAATCGCACCTTTTCACTAAATATGCAACGATGATTTCACACGCAACTTTATACTTTTGACCAACAAGGGAGTATAACCTTTCGACCAAAATACTCGTAACGTACTCCTGGGGATCTACGATTTCAGGCTTTTTTTCAACTTCAATCTGCAGTGTTTCCAGTATAAATTTCATTACACTTCCAAATCTTGCCGTATCGAAGCCGATTTCCTGTTCAAGGTTGCCACAAATCTCATTAACTTTCTTGAATAGCCGTTTCATCCGAGTGTTTATCACTTCGCGTAATGACAGTTCATATATCTTTTTATCAATATCGACCAAACCCGCAATATCGACTTCTGCAAGTCCATCGAAGTTTTTAACCTTATCAACCTCGCGCAAAACTGTCTCAATGTCCTTTGCGATTCGGATTCCTGTTATCCCGTCGAGTAAAACCAAGTTGTCCGCAAGACGTCGCTTATCGTTTAGCAATGCCTGTTTCTCCTCAACAGTCATTCCAGCAACTTCTGGTGCACACGTATCCCTACATAAGGCGACAGCGTTTTCGTAGCTTTCAGGCTCGGAGTCCGTAAGTGTCAAGTAAACAATGTCACATTGAGCCGTAGGGATCCGACCACGTCGTGAGATGCCAAGCTCTTTTCCGCATTTGAGGCATTTTCCATTTGCTTCCGCTAAAAGCGTTACAAGCAGATCTTCATCTGGCTTTATAATTGGGATAAGCCGATTAATGCTTTCAGAAAGGCGAAGTACAGTATCATCATTTATCTGGTTCTTTGGCGTAGTGATAGTGGGTAATATTTCTTTATCCGCAATCAGGTTTACTTCATCTACGCGTTCTGTAAATGACAGAATATATTGGTCATTAATGGAGCCAATGCTGTCCTTCCCGCTTCTGTTTGATGTATTCATGATCAAAAACAGAAAAATACCTGCTAAAAAGGAGTGAAAGCTAAACTTGTTTTGGGTAGCTAGTTCTCCTTTTGTTGTCCCACTGATAATATCTATCTTTGTATCATCGCCTATCCCAACCAACTTACCCTTCATCTGAATCAATGCATCTTTTGCAATAATGTCCTTAAGCGCAAGAATGATATGCTTTCTCTTGTTCACATCCAGTAATCGCAGGATGCTCTCATTGAAGTACTTTTCCACATCCTGTACGTCGATTTTGCGGGCAGCGTTTGTAATCTCTTTTGAGATGTTCTGTTCGCACCGAAGAAGTTTTGATGTAACATCTTCCCTCACACGGTCTGCGTTTTCTTGCCCAGCGAAAGTGAACTCAAATTGCGGAGCAACAGAATGCAATAATGCATCACACAGAGTTTTATTATCTACATTGACAGCTTTGCATGAAACAAGAACTGCCAAATATGAACCGAAACATAGCCGCATTCTTTGCTCCTCCTTTATATTGTTTTATGCTGTCATCTTGAAACATCGTCCCTGTAGTCGACAATGTCTCCTATATTGCATCGAAGGTTAAAACATATTCGTGCGAGGACATCCATGCTCACAGGCATTTCTTTACCCATTTTTGCTATTGTTGTGGACGATACGCGCGCTTGAGCCATCAAGTCTTTCTTCATCATCTTCCGGTCAATTAATATCTTCCACAGCTTATTATAACAAAATGCCATATCCACACCTCCAATCAACACCACATCCGCGTTGATTCAACTTTTCTATTGTAACACAACCATACCAAAAATCGAGATGCAATTCACAAACGCTGATTTCGGCTTTGCATACCTAAATTCCTTCCAATATTTGATAAAAACAGAAAAATCGCTACCCATACGCTATGTTTGATCTATTCCTACTCCTCCAAACATTCTTCGATTTCAGATAATCTAGAGTTGTTCGAGGCGATAGCGGATTGCTTCAAGCTGAAAGCGTCTCTATGCGCTGGAATGGAGGGCCAAGCCATGATCAAATAACTCGTCATACGAGAGTTTGTCCATCGAATTAATCCTCCCAATGCAATTTCCATGCAGAACATTCGCTCAAATAGGAAACGAACCTTCCTATTTGCCACGTAACATGAACTCGATGATAGATTTGGAGGTGAAGTCATGGAAGAGGTTAGAAATCTTGACCAAAAGAGGGTTTGTGACATCAGTCCCGATCGTAAAACCATCTTGATTCATAAGAAAGGATGCACGACCAAGATCTTTGCGAATACCGATGGCACGCTTTCTGTTGAACAGGATCGTGATGAAGCAGCTGTATGAACTAAAATTTCTATAAACACATTTAAATGAAATCCGCGAGAGCGCTAGACGACAGTGCGGATACCCGATTAAGGGTATCGCCTGCCGTCTTTCTTTGTCTTGCGGATTGAGAGCGGCCTCTTGCGGATTTCAAACCCATTTTTGAAATTCACAGGAGGCAAATCATGATAATTGAGTACAAATCCGTCACGGGCACCGTCGGAATCGAGGTAGATGATGACTGGGGCAATCGGGTTCTGGAGTTCGATCGGGTGGACTACAACACCGGTCGGAAGGATCACCGCGCAGATCACAAGTACCACGTGGGGCTGCCAGTCTCGCTGGAGGATGCCGAATCTCCCGAATACGCCCAGATCAAGCGCAAGCACGGCCTTGTTGAAACTGATGAGATGCTCGCTGAAATTCTTGTCAGGGACGATCATGTTCGTTTGCACGATGCGGTAGACAAACTCCCGCCCGATCAGCGCGAATTGGTACAAGCTCTTTTCTTTGGCGGTTGTAAAGCTGTCGATTACGCAATTTCACACGGCATCAGCAAAGCCGCTGTTTCGCAGCGTCTGAAGCGAGCGCTGGCCAATCTAAAAAAGGAATTGTCCTGACCCGTTAACTTTTGTTCAGCCCCCGGCTAGAGAGTGTACGGCAGAAAATAGCCGTCGGAAAGATGAGGTGAAACGGGTGAAACACAATCTGAGAATCAGCATCCGCAAGACGCCCTCCGGCAATGGGATTGCCTACTGTCGGAAGGTGTCCCTGCGGGAACGGGTGCTGCGCTACCTGCTCGGCGAGAAAAGACGGGTGACGGTGATCGTGCCCGGCGATTCCATCGAGTGCGTATCCATTCAGGAACTGCCCGAAGGAGGCGAAAGCGATGCATAAAACAAGCGAACTTGCCCATATCATCGAGGAACTGCGGAACGCGGCCACAGCGCTGTGCTCGGTTGCGGAAAATCTGTCGACTCTGTTTGCGGACCAGGCGGAGCAAAACACCACGCCCGCGCCAACGATCCAGAAAGCAGAGAAACCGCTGACGCTAGAAGCGGTCAGAGCGGTTCTGGCGGAAAAGTCCAGGGACGGGCACACCGCCGACATCCGCGCAATACTAGAAAAGCACGGAGCGGCAAAGCTCTCCGAAATCGACCCCACAAAGTATACTGCACTACTGGCGGACGCGGAGGCGCTGGGCAATGGGTAAACACGCATTGCTATCCGCGTCCTCCAGCCATCGTTGGCTAAACTGCCCGCCTTCCGCGCGGCTCAGCGAGCATTACGCCGATCAGGGGAGCGTGTATGCCGCTGAAGGCACCGAAGCCCATTCGCTGTGCGAGTATAAGCTGAAAACCGCTCTCGGCATGCAGGCTGAAAATCCGGCTGCCACCCTTCGCTATTACAGCGATGAGATGGAAGACTGCGCAAACGGTTACGCCGCCTTCATTCTGGAACTGGTGGCAACCGCCAGGCAAACATGCCGTGATCCCATCGTTCTGATCGAGCAGCGCCTTGAT
>CAZXRT010000050.1:4296-9849 GCA_964642535.1 uncultured Methanospirillum sp. | reverse complement strand
AAAGTACTGGCAGAATAAAATATATTTGTTGCGTTTCTCCTTAAAAATCAGAAGAAAAACTGA
Organism: uncultured Methanospirillum sp.; assembly: GCA_964642535.1. Taxonomy (GTDB): domain Archaea; phylum Halobacteriota; class Methanomicrobia; order Methanomicrobiales; family Methanospirillaceae; genus Methanospirillum. The sequence continues at coordinate 9,786 of CAZXRT010000050.1, read as the reverse complement.
GATATTATGGCCTTACAAAAAAGGGAGGAGAGGGATTGCTGTTATTCTTCTTCCATCGGAATGATGGAGGTTGCCCGAAGATCGATGACTGCGTCACAACCCGGATCGAATGGATATGTCTTCAACCATGTTCCGGTTGCGGGATCTTTTGCCTCAGCAACGCACTCTTTCCCTGTCTGTGCATCATAGATGGTGAAAGTGATCGGAGTACCCTTTGGTATATCTCCCTGAATTGTTAGTTTGGATTTTTCTCCATACTGACCGGCAATGAGAACCTCAACCGGGTTTCCGTCGATGCCGACTTTCACTCCGGACCCATCAGCGGTGACAAGCGATCCCACCGGCGCTGGCAGATCATCAATCGTCACTTTTCCCGAAACGGTCATGGGAATGGAAGGAACGGGAGGGCTCCCCCCGTCTGCCCTGATGGAAAGCCGGGTAAGTCCGCCTTCAGAGTATGGGAATGAAGATGTCCAGTCTTTCCCTGCCTCAATATCACGGACTTCTGCCTGAATCTCTTCTCCTGATCCGGCTGGTGTAACCCAGAAGGTGAGTGTCTGTCCTGCTTTGAGGTCACCCTGCGCTACGAGTTTCTGGAGTTTCTCAAATCCAAATACTCCTGGTGAGGTGATGGGGAGCGGGTTTCCAACATGCCCCTGCACGATATTGTCACCCTTGACCGTGAGAGTTGATCCAACCGCAAGTGGCACGCCGTTATAGGTGATCTCCCCAAAGAATTCATGGGGCAGGACCGGCATGGGTGGAATTCCTTCTCCGACCCTGAGATCCAGTCTGGTCTTTTCACCGGCACGGAATGGATAGGATTTCATCCAGGCTGCCGAGCCGTAGACTTCATAGCATTCGGCCTGGACAAACTCGGAAGATCCCGGAGTCTTTACCCAGAAGGTTACCGGTTCACCATTCTTGATGGTTCCTTTTACCTGCAGGGGATCGGGTATTCCATAGTTCCCTTTCTCTTCGTTGGTCACGGGGTTTCCTGGCACTCCGGTCTCCACTCCGGTACCCCGGGCTTCAACCATGGTGTCACAGGGTGCCTGTTCTCCATCCACATAGATGTGCCCATAAAAGAGGGCAGGCTCGAGCGGTGGCTCAATCACCGTGATCAGATTCTGTTTACAGGCTTTTGCCGAACCAAACGCGTTGGATGCCTCGAGACAAACGGTGTACACTCCCGGTTTCTGGAATACATGGACCGGGTTTCTGTCGGTTGCAGTCTGCCCGTCCCCAAAGTCCCATTTCCACGCGGTTGGATCATTGGACGAGAGGTCAGTAAAGGTGACGGTCAGTGGAGCTTTCCCTGAAACCGGTGATGCGACAAAGTCAGGAACCGGAGGTTTTCCTGCCGCTTCAACATGAATATACTCATACCTGATCTCAGTGGACCGGTCTTCTCCCCGGGTCACTGTCAGGTAGACCGTGTAAACACCAGGTTCGGTATAGACGTGGTTTGGATGCTGTTCAACGGCTGTTCCCCCGTCTCCAAAGTTCCACATCCAGGAAGTCGGATTGCCGGTTGAAAGATCGGTGAACTTGACGTTCAGCGGAGCCATTCCTGATGTCGGCTCTCCCATAAATGCTGCCTTGAGAGGAACCGGCTTTTCAAGAACCCTGATGTACTTCTCCCTGACCTCTGTAGAGTCTCCAAACTCGTTGCGAACAGTTAGTGTTACGGTGTACTCACCGGGAGTCTGGTAAATGTGCTCTGGATGCTGCTCTGCTGCTGTTCCTCCGTCTCCAAAGTTCCAGAGCCATGTCTCCGGGTTACCGGTTGAAAGGTCGGTGAAACTGACAGTAAGAGGTGCAATTCCCGTTGTCGGAGATGCTCTGAACTGAGCATCCGGAGGGCATCCCGGTTTGGTTACATTGATGTAATCAGGGATGATCTTGCTGTCTGATCCTGCACTGTTGCTCACGTTCAATGCAACGGTGTATATCCCCGGAGATGTGTAGGAATGGGTCGGATTCTTCTCTACTGAAGTTGTTCCGTCTCCAAATGCCCACTCCCATGTAGTTGGATTATTCAGGGACAGATCAACGAAGGAAACCATCAGCGGGGCATCTCCGGATGTTGGTGCACCGGTGAAATCAGCGACCGGTTTGATCACTGAGGGTTGTGCCCAGATAAGTTCCGGCTTTGTGATACTGTCAGATCCTGCAGAGTTTGAAACATTGAGGGTGACTGAGTATTTTCCTTCCTTGGTGTAGACGTGAGTCGGATTCTGTTCCGCTGCAGTCGTTCCGTCTCCAAAGGTCCATGCCCATGCAGTCGGGTTGTTCTTGGATGTATCGGTGAATTTGACCGAGAGTGGAACCATTCCCGATGTTGGATCTGCAACAAAGTCAGCCACCGGCTTGGTCACATCCGGATTTGCCGTGATATACTGTGGCTTTTCTTTGGATGACGACCCTGCCGTATTGCTTGCAGTCAGGTTGACGGTGTATGTTCCCGGAACGGTATACACATGAACCGGGTTCTGCTCAACCGACGTTCCCCCATCACCAAAGACCCAGGACCAGGCGGTCGGGTTGTTGGTGGTGGCATCAGTGAACTGAACACTGAGTGGAACTACTCCTGACTGTGGGTTGGCGTTGAAATCGGCAACCGGTGGTTTTACCGGCTCCCTGACGGTGATATAGTTTTCCTTGGTCTTCTTCTGGCTGGAGACGATATTTGAAGCGGTCAGTGATACGGTGTATACACCCGGGTTCTGGTAGATATGCTGTGGATTCTTCTCAGTGGAAGTTGCTCCGTCTCCAAACTCCCATGCCCATGCGGTCGGGATACCCAGAGATTTATCGGTAAACTGGACTGTGAGCGGAGCCTCTCCGTCGGTTGGCACACCTTCAAAGTCAGTCACCGGGATCATATCATGTTCAGAGATGACTGCCACAAATGCATCGCGGTCCCCGTCACCGAAATTCTGCTGGTATGGCCAGACTTTGGGGAAGTTCTTGGAATTGGTATACCCGGTCATGTATGCATCGCCTTCACCGGTTATGGCAACTCCTCTTCCTTCATCGATGTCAGAACCTCCGAGATAGGTACAGTATCCAATCTGGCTGATCTGAGGATCGAACTTGGCAAGCATCAGATCAGATTTTCCTCCGAGTTTTGTCTGGTATGCCCGGTTCACAGGCAGATTTGGAGAATCTGAAGTACCCACGATGTAGATGTTATGGCTGTCATCAGATGCGATTGCACTGATGGAATCCACCAGGGATCCTCCAAAGAAGGTACTCTGATCCAGTGTTGAGCCATCAGCACTCAGTGTGGACAGGAATCCGTCCTGCACACCCTGCATGGATGCCTGAATCGGGTTGACTGTCGGGAAATCCGAAGACTTGGTTGACCCTGCCACCGTCAGTTTTCCATCAGCAGAGGTGATGATCGCCTTCCCGTCATCCCATCCTTTTCCACCAAGATACGTGGAATATGCTGCAGGGTACTTCCCTTCGGGATCAAATTTCGTGACAAATGCGTCAAATGATCCCATCAGCTGGCTCTGGTATGGCTTGATGACCGGGAAGTTTGGTGACTCCGTCTGTCCGACGATGCAGGCGTATCCGTTCGGATCCACAACCACAGCGCTACCTGCTTCATATGCACTCCCGCCGATAAAGTTGGAGTAAACGATTGAGTTACCTTCAGCAGTCAGTTTTGTGATAAATGCATCGCCCAGACCGCCAAACGGAGAGAGCTGGTACCGGTTTACAACCGGATAGTCCCATGATTTGGTCTGCCCGGTTACAAAGACATTCTTTCCGGAATCGATTGCAATACCAAACCCGAAATCATCATCTGTTCCTCCGATATAGGTGGAATAGATCATGTCCTTGCCGTTTGGATCAAGTTTGGTTACCCAGACATCATACCCGCCGGAAATCTTGTTTCTGAAGGCATTCGCTACCGGGAAGTCCGGAGAGTTGGTTCCTCCCGTAAGGTATGCATAGCCTTCGCCATCGATGACAAGACCGGTCCCCTCATCAGTCCCGCTCCCTCCGATAAAGGTCATGTAGACGAGTTCGGTTCCATCGGGATTGATCTTGTAGACAAATGCGTCCTTATCTCCTCCACCGAAGTAGGGCTGAATACTTCCCGGGGCAAGTCCTTCAGCGCTCATCTGTCCAACGGGCGCTGAGGGTTCACCAGCCTTTGGTGGGACTGCTGCCTTAGGATCGTTCTTCACATATTTCAGGTGGTTCGACCAGGAAGTTCCGATAAAGTAGGCATATCCTCCGTCGTCAACCGCAATACTGTTACCCTGGTCACGGCCCTCTCCTCCAAAGTAGAGGGAGTACCTCATGACCGGATCGATAACCAGGGGAAGCGCCTTATCGTATGCTCCGACGGTGAATGTCACCGTGTTGTTGCTTCCGATCAGGTATGCACAATCAACTTCCTGCCTGGTCCCGTTGATCTCCTGGTAGGCAAAGGGAGCTTCATCCCTGATCTCTCTTCCTGCGGTCTGGATGACCAGATCACCGGTAGTTTCGTTCAGGCTGAGAGAATCCTGGCCCTGGTACTGGAGCACGATTGATGCTGGATCAGCATCAGGCTGGAGCTCAAATTCGCTTTTTAGGATTCCGTCTTTTCCTGAAAGAGTCAGGTTGATCCCGGGGTAAATTTCGGGGTATTGCACACCTGTTGAAAGGGTGATCCCCGTCTTCCAGGCAGATGGATCAGTTCCATAGTAATAATTGGCTGTTCCGTTGATCTGGTTCAGACCAATGATCTTTGTTCCGGTATTCGCCCCTTCAAGCAGCATGAACACGGGTTCAACCGGTGTTCCGTTGCTGTCAGGGCTCTGACTGAATTCAATACCGTTTTCAAAAACTGTGATGACCTGTTCCGGGGATGATTGTCCCTGGAATGATACATTGTCATCATACTGCCCCTCATTCGGAATGAATAAGAGAGGCATGGAGGCTATGGTAGCCCCTTCTCCCGTTCCGTTCCCTCCATCTGCCGCTGCTGCTGTTGTGAGCGCACAGGCAAACAGAAGGATGCCCAGAACGAGGCACCATACTGGCTTGACATTCCCCATCATATGAATAACCCGCGTCCAGAAGTTGTGTATACGCAAGTTCCTCTGCACAGACGCATCGCTGATGTGACTATGCCGTCCCGCGATACTTAACCACTGGTTTTATCTGGGAGATATATATATTTGATGGAAATTACGGCCGATGGTTACTCATTTTGTCAGATGGGTTATAGAGAAAAGGTATTATTATCGTGAGATATTATCCGGATTATATTGAGGCGCAGATTTTAATCAGAAACCCGTCTCATTCTGGTTTTATATTTATATTTTGATATATAATCAGTTTCGATACCCCCCAATGTATCTATCTCTTCGGGGAGAAGATCCTAAGGGCATAGTTCATACATATGGCTGACCAACTGGCATTTTCTAAAATAGACTCAATATCTGATATACTTCCTCATAGCCGCGTCTTTGCTCTGGA
>CAZXRT010000050.1:1865-4196 GCA_964642535.1 uncultured Methanospirillum sp. | reverse complement strand
GGGACACTTGAGGCTGACCCCCGCCCTGAAGAAGCAGGATTCAGGCTGATGCTTGAAAGCATCTCCCCGTCTGATCGGGCCTCCCGGGACCGATGGATCCTCAGAACTGCAAATCTCACACTTCAACGTCTGGAATCCCTTAATTCTGCCCTTAATGGAACTGTATGCGCCGATGATATCAGGAGAGCGGTTTCCCGGTACCGCACGAGTCCCCGTCAGATTCAGGTTCTTGTGGGAATGGTGGAAAAGGCCGTATCTCAGGTTCAGACCATTTCCCAGGGCCTGGTGGATGAATCTGAAGAGCAGGAAATGAAGGATAACCGGCAGACAGACCTGGTGATGGACCTGATCCGGTCCCACTCCGGCCCGCGTGGTATTTCTATCCAGGAATTAACTGGTATCGCTGCAAAATCTGGAATTTCCGAACCGGTTTTGATGGATATCATTCGCTCCCTGATTTCTGATGATGAATTATATCAGCCGTCTTCGGGATTTGTGAAGATGCTCTGAGACATGGAGATCGAGTATCATCCCAGCGGCCCGGCACTTCTCATTGACACCAGGCACCGGATTCTTGTGGCAGCGGATCTGCATATGGGAATCGAATCCGATCTCAGGCTACATGGCATCCATCTCCAGAGCAGGGGAGCAGAGCGGATAGCGCGGCTCTTACACCTGGTTCAGGAGGTATCACCTGACATCATCCTTCTTCTTGGCGATATCAAACATCGTGTTCCCGGCACTTCATGGCAGGAGTTCAGGGAACTGCCTCTCCTCTTTTCTGAAATGAGACAGCATGCACTTCTCCGGGTTACTCCCGGAAACCATGATCCCGGAATCGAGGAGTTTCTCAGACCCTCCGAACTACTTCCCCGGGAAGGTGCACTCATTGATGGGATCGGATTCCTTCACGGGCATACAAAACCCGATCCCATCCTTGCCGGCCATCTCATCCTTGCCGGTCATCATCACCCTGTTGTTTCTCTCTTTGATGAAGTAGGGGTTGCCCTGCGCTCACCCTGTTATGTTCTCGGTGAGGTAGCCGGGGATATTTTTGACACTCCTGAACAGGATACAAAAACCCGGGTTCTTCTTGTCCCTGCATTCAATGAATTCTCCGGATATGGCATTGAAAAGACTTTCAAATCTCCATTTTCTCCCCTTTCCCGTGCAATGATTCTGGAAACCGCCGAGTGCTTTTTATCTGATGGTACGTACGGTGGTGATCTCCTCTCGGTGATCCGTCATGAGTCCACGCAATGCGCTTGATCCCCGGGTTATTCAGTGTATCACAGAGCGGGGGTTTGATGAGTTCTCTGAAATCCAGGAGAGGGCCATACCCCGGGTTCTGGCTGGAGAACATCTCCTTCTTATTGCACCGACGGGCACTGGCAAGACCGAAAGTGCCATGATCCCTGTCTTTAACCAGATGCTTTCCAGACAGCAGGGGACCGGCTTTACGACACTGTATATCACTCCTCTCCGGTCGCTGAACCGGGATATTCTCGTCAGGATGGAATGGTGGAGTTCCCATCTGGGAATGACCGTTGGCGTCAGGCATGGGGATACTTCACAGAGTGAGCGGCGAAAACAGACTCTCTCTCCTCCGGATCTTCTCGTTACCACTCCTGAAACCCTTCAGGCACTCTTCATGGGAAAACGGCTCAGAGAGCACCTGAAATCAGTCAGGTTTGTCATCATTGATGAGATCCATGATCTGGCCGGGACAAAAAGGGGGGCCCAGATGAGTATTGCACTCGAACGCCTTGTCAGATATGCCGGAGAATACCAGCGAATCGGGCTGTCTGCCACGGTTGGCAACCCTGAAGAGATCGGTCGGTTCATGGCTGGAAAGCGCCCCTTTTCCATCGTTGAAGTGCCGGTGACCAGGCATATTGCCATATCAGTACAGCTTACCGGAGAGAGGTTTGAAGATCAGGTCCGGGCAGTCAGGGATAAAATCCGTGATGGACCTCCGACCCTGATTTTTGTAAATACCCGGTCAACCGCAGAATCGCTGGGCCATGACCTGATGAAAGATGGTGGAATCGATGTCCATCACGGCTCTCTCTCCCGTGATGTGCGGATTGAAGCTGAAGAACGGTTCAAAAGGGGTGACCTGCGTGCTCTCATCTGCACCTCTTCCATGGAACTTGGTATCGATATTGGCCATGTGGATCATGTCATCCAGATCGGCTCTCCCCGGGAAGTGAGCCGTCTTGTTCAGCGGGTTGGCAGGGCCGGCCACCGGATCGGGAGGGTCTCACATGGTACGATTATTGCGAGCGGATTTGATGATCTTGCTGAGTCACTGGTGATCGTCCGAAGGGC
>CAZXRT010000050.1:0-1855 GCA_964642535.1 uncultured Methanospirillum sp. | reverse complement strand
GACTCCTCCCTATCATGCAGGAGATGCCATTGCCAACCAGATAGCCGCGATGGCAGTTGAGTGTGGGGAGATTGAGACCGCAGAGATCATATCCACCTTTTCAGGTTCAGCGATCTGTCCTGACGCAGAACAGATGATCCCCGGGATTATCGGGCAGCTTGCAGAGCATTATGTCATCAGAATGGATCAAAGCCGTGTCATTACCACTAGCAGAGCTCGCAGGTATCTTTCTGATAATCTCTCGATGATCCCTGACGAGCGTAAGTTTCCCATATATGACATGGTATCCCGCCGCACGGTCGGATCGCTGGATGAGTCGTTTGTCGTTACGTATCTTCATACCGGGGCTGCTTTCATTGCACGCGGACGGCTCTGGCGTGTTCTGGAGATGGAAGAAGGAATCATTACGGTAGAACCGGCAAAAAGTGCTGAAGGGGAACTGCCCTCCTGGGAAGGAGAACAGATCCCGGTTCCTTTTGCTATCGCCCGGGAAGTGGGCGCCATGAGGCGGACCCGTCAGTTCGGGGAGTATTCGTCAGACCCGGCCGTATTGCGGTATGCGGCAGGATACCTGGATGCCGTTGAGAATAACCGGGGTATCATCCCGACAGATCAGGTGATCACGATCGAGTCCATTCCTGAAGGAGTGGTGATCAATCTCTGTGCCGGTCACCAGACAAATGAAGCGTTTGGCAGGGTCATCTCGATTCTGATCTCGGCACGGTGGGGGACCACGGTAGGAATCGAACTTGATGCATACCGCATTCTTCTCCGGCTTCCCCGCGAGATTGTTGCCGGTGATGTCAGGGAAGTGATCGAAGGTCTTGAACCTGAGCATATCAGGGCAATTCTTGAAGTGGCCTTGAAGAGGACCTCTCTTTTCCGGTGGAAGCTGGTGCAGATAGCCAAAAAATTCGGAGCCATTGATGCTGACGCAGATTATGAACGGCTGAGCTTCCACCGGCTGGGGGACCTGCTGGCAATGCCGGCAATTCAGGATGAAACCTACCGCGAACTCTTTACCCGGTACATGGATGTGGATCATGCTGCCGGAATCGTTGCAGATATCCGCGCCGGTGCAATAACCCTCATCCCTGCTCCTCCCAGCATGATCGGAGCATCCGGTATCTTCTCCTCACGGGATCAGATTCCTCCTCCGACCGCTGATCAGGCGGTCATCGCCACGATAAAACACCGTCTCGCACGACAGGAAGTGATTCTTGCCTGTATGAACTGCAGGAAATGGAAGGTGCGAACCGTTGTTGATCGTGTTCCTGAAAATCCGGTATGTGGGAACTGCAATGCCCGGCTTATTGCGGCACTCAAGCCATATGAGGAGGAACAGTATGGGATTGCGAACAGGAAATCAAAAACAAAGGAAGAACTGGAGATCGAACGCCGGTTGATAAAGAATGCCAACATCGTGCTGTCGAGCGGAAAAAAAGCGGTGCTCGTTCTTGCAGCCAAGGGTGTGGGGCCTGATACTGCATCACGAATCCTGGCCACGTGGACCGATGGAGATTCCCTGTATCGTGAGATCCTGAAAGCAGAACGAAATTTTATCCGGACTCACCGCTTCTGGCAGTAAAAAAGTTTTTTAGGTTTTCACATGATGCTGCCGAGCTTCTGCTCGAGGAATGCAAGACCCCGCTTGATATCTTCCATGTTTTTCCCTCCGGTCAGGATGATCTTTCCGGATGAGAAGAGGAGTGCAACGATTTTGGGGTCTGATATGCGGTATACAAGGCCTGGGAACTGCTCTGGTTCATATTCAATGTTCTCAAGGCTCAGGGTCATTACGACTTTATTGATGTTGATCTTATTTCCGATATCATAGGAACAGACAATATTGGTC
>CAZXRT010000049.1:6176-9907 GCA_964642535.1 uncultured Methanospirillum sp. | reverse complement strand
CCCCACTGCAGGGAAAATTCGGGATCATTTGGCGTCCTGGCTGCTGCGATTGCGAGATCATCTCCTTCTGCTGCGACTTTTACCGGGGTTTCAGGGTACAGGGAGATCTGGTAATCAGGTTCGGCATAGAGAACATTCGGATTGCCTTCATACTCCTGTATAGCCTGATCAACGCTTTTTCCACTCACTTTGACCACCTGCATTCCGGGAATCCCGGAAGCAGAATAATCGGCCATCACCGAGGCACCGGCATCGGAATTAGCCGTCGCCATAACGGATGGCAGTGCTGTCATGGCACTCATGGTATCTGTCTTGTACCTGACAATTACCCGGTTGGTGGCAGATTCAGATGTTACCATGAGAGAAGGGGATACGGAATCTTTTGTCTGCTTCCCTGATGCACTCAGAATTGCGGGGCCTTCAGGTGGCAAAACCGGGTCGGTAACTCCCCTTCCTTCCTGAGCAGGTACGCTGACAAGAGGGGTGAGGGTTTTTTCTATCTGTAAACTTTCAGAATAAACAGGCTGCATGAATACCAGGAAAAACAGCATTACCATGCAGATTGTCAGAAAATATCTGTGATTCATACCCATCATCCGGATGTACAATCCTACACCTCTATTAGCGATTATCTGAACAAGAAGCTTCCCTAATCCCTGTTCTGATAATCATCCGGGTTTTTGTTCTGCCCGAGAATAAAAGAGACGGTTCAATAAAAAAATGTTAGAATCAAGAGTATTTTTTAAAAAATGGGGGTATTCTCCATTATTCCGGGTGAGTGGCTGAAATTGAAATACCGGCAGAACTGAATGATAGTTACGGATCCGGTACCCGGGTTTGAGGAGCATTCCGTCCATGGGTGATATACTCTGCCCGAAATGTAATTCAAAAGACACAGAATTTGATGATCTGGTAACAACAGACAGCGGCAGCATGATAGCAAAATGCAGCTGCAATGCCTGTCATCATAAATGGGACGCACCGTTCGGACTATGATTACGCGCTCCCTTCTCTCTTCAATCAGGTATCAATTTTTCCCGCTGTCAATCCTTTTTTCTGGAAAGAACTTCATACAATTTTTGGATTATATGCACGATCACGAGTGGAGAAAATCCAAATCAGCGAGTATCGGTGGAATCGTTCTGGCAGTATTCATTCTTGCCTGGGGAACGATCTGGCTTGGAAATGACCTCGGGTGGTGGAAAATTGACTTTCCCTTCTGGCCGGTGGTTGCGATCATGATCGGTCTGGCAATCCTTCTTGCAGAAATCAGAAAAGGGTTTCAATCAGAGTAAGTATTTTTTTTCAACCTTCCCTGCGCATTTCTGGCGATAATTCCCATGAATAGACATTCATCTGCCGGAATCTGCTCGATGCCTTCATAGTCACCGGTGGGAAGGTCAAGGCCCCTGACGAGGACTGCAGGAATCCGTTCATCGGCCTCACCCATGAGCAGTTCTGCAGCAGAAGCAATATTGTCTGCAACCGCCCGTCTGGTAACCTTCAGTTCTCTGCCGAAAAGATCTGTCCTCCCCCTTTCATCTAATATTGAAGGGATTCCGGAACATCCAATTGCAACGCCACTGCATCCGTATCGCATCGGGTGGGTTCTGCTGTCGATGATAAGAATAGCAACGGTTCTGCCATATTCATCATGGATCGCTTTTCGCATGTTTCCCGCACTTGTATCAGGATCTGCGGGAAGCAGGGTGACTTTTCCATCCGGTGCATTGGACCCGTCAACTCCGGCATTGGGAAGGAGATGTCCCCGTGCTGTGCAGAGAAGAAAACCCGGAATTCCCCCGATGATCTCATCTGATTGAGAGAGTACGATCTCTGCGAGGCAGGGATCAAGGTCATACTGAACCGAAAGGGTCTCTGCCTCGGGAGAAGGAATCTGATCAGCCAGGCAGACCACACGATTCTCCGAGGTTGCTAAGGCTGATTCTGCGATAACCAGAATATCCCCGGTCTGAAAAGATAATCCGGCTTCTTTCATCCCTTCAACGATGATCGGCAGAAGCGGGTCTCCCGGATGGATAAGGTCTGTTCTGATCCCGAACATCTGGCATGATGGAGGCATGGATTACTCCCCCCGAAGGGCTGTAATGACTTCGATCAGGTCACGTGTGGCCATAACGTCATGACATCGGATCATGGAGGCTCCTGAGCGAATCAGGTGGGTTGTCAGTCCGAGCGTTCCTGCGAGTCTGTCTTCTGGTTTTCTCCCGGTAACGGCTCCTATAAACGATTTCCGTGAGACGGCAGCGAGCAGGGGACGTTCGAATGAATGAAGTTCATCAAACCTGCGACAGAGTTCGAAATCGGCATCAGGAGTCCTTTCCGGGATCCATCGTCCGATGCCGGGATCGAGGACATATTCATTGATCCCGCTCTCTTCCGTCCGCCTGACAATCGTGCCAAGGCCTGCGTTCGTTTCGGTAAAGTTCATACAATCCCCCGGCATGCGGGAACAGACCATCAGGACGGCGGGAAGACCGCTTTCAGCGATTACCTCTGCCATACCAGGATTCACCAGGCCGGATATGTCATTTGCCAGATGGATCTCATATTTCAGTGCCTCCTCAAGTACCTGGGGATACATCGTATCAACACTGATAGTTACATCGGCGCCGTCGAGTGATCGAAGTGCTGCTGCAATCCTGTTTTTTTCCTCGTCGACTGAAATTTCCGGACTTCCCGGAGCTGTACTTCGTGCTCCGATATCGATAAGATCCGCCCCCTGTTCTTTCATCAGAAGGGCTGTTTCCCGGATACGGTCATCAGGCACATAGGAACCGGAAAAAAAAGACTCAGGACTGATGTTGATCACACTCATCAGCACCGGACGCGATCCGCCAACGCGGATTTTATTTACAATGCAGGGCCGCATCGGCGTTCTGCCGCTTCAACAGTGTTTTCCATGAGCGTTGCGATGGTCATCGGTCCGACTCCGCCGGGAACCGGAGTGATTGCGCCGGCAATATTGTGAACTGCGTCAAAATCCACATCGCCGCAGAGTTTCCCGTTGACATGGTTGGTTCCGACATCGATGACTGTCGCTCCCGGTTTGACCATATCAGCAGTGACCATGCCGGCTTTTCCTGCTGCACTGACCAGGATATCTGCCTGTCTGGTGATATCCGGAAGGTTTACCGTTTTACTATGACAGATGGTGACCGTGGCATCCGCGAGCATGAGCAGGAGTGCCATTGGTCTGCCCACATCAACACTCCGCCCGATAACGACAGCATGTTTCCCTGTTGTTGGTATCCGGTTCTCCTGTAAAATTGTCATCACGCCTTTCGGGGTGCATGGCCGGGGCCCCGGGAGACCTGACACCAGTTTTCCCACATTTGACGGATGGAACCCGTCCACATCCTTGGCCGGAGAGACTGCTTCAATCACCCGGTGGGTATCAATCTGGTCAGGGAGCGGAAGCTGAACCAGGATTCCGTCAATATCAGGATCCTCATTGAGAGTTCTGATGCGGTCAAGGACGTCGCGGGTGGTGGCATCTTTTGGTATCTGAATATTGACTGACTGAATGCCCACCTGTTCACAGGCCCGGTGTTTCATCCTGACATACATTGCTGAAGCAGGATCATCTCCCACCAGAACCGTTGCAAGAACAGGGTTGATTCCCCGTTCTGCGATATCTTCTTTCAGGAGTTCGAGCCTGCGATCTGCGAGTCCTTTTCCGTCAAGTATCATACGAGATCAGGATAAAG
>CAZXRT010000049.1:0-6076 GCA_964642535.1 uncultured Methanospirillum sp. | reverse complement strand
TCAAGTCCGGTCAGACCGAAGCTGGTGAGATCGAGCAGACAGAGGTGGTTGTCGGTACCTCCTGATACAAGTCTTACTCCATGTCCGGTAAGGCTTTCTGCGAGGGCTCGTGAGTTTTTGACGACCTGTTCAGCATACTTTTTGAATTCTCCGGTGGAGGCTTCCTTGAAACAGACTGCTTTTGCAGCAATAATATGCATGAGTGGTCCTCCCTGCATTCCCGGGAAGACCGCCTTATCGATCGGCTGTGCCCAGTCTTTATCACAGAGAATGAATCCACCACGAGGGCCCCGGAGGGTCTTATGGGTTGTTGATGTGGTAAAAGTCGTCAGTCCGACCGGTGACGGGTGTATTCCCGTTGCACAAAGACCGGCGATATGAGCAATGTCAGCCACACAATATGCCCCTACCTCGTCGGCAATCTCAGCAAATGCCTTGAAGTCGATCTCCCGCGGATACGCGCTTGCTCCGCATACGATCATCTTTGGCTTCACCTTTCGTGCCATCTCTGCGATTGCACCGTAATCCATCTCTTCGGTCTTCAGGTCAACGCCATACTGGCTGACTTGATAGATAATGCCTGAGAAGTTTACCGGAGAACCATGGGAGAGATGGCCTCCCTGCGAGAGGTTCATGGAAAGGATCTTGTCGCCAGGTTTGAGAGTGCTGAAGTAAACAGCCATGTTGGCCTGAGAGCCTGAGTGAGCCTGAACGTTAGCATGCTCTGCCCCGAAAAGAGAACAGACCCGGTCACGTGCGAGGTTTTCTGCCATGTCATGAAATTCGCACCCCCCGTAGTACCGCTTTCCAGGATACCCTTCTGCATATTTATTGGTCATGATCGAACCCATCGCTTCAAGAACTGCCCGGCTGACAAGGTTCTCTGATGCAATGAGTTCGAGTCCGTTAATCTGACGGTTGGTTTCCTTTTCGATGATCTCTGCAATTTCTGGATCGATCTTTTCCAGATAAGCCATGTGGATACACGTTCTCACTGAAAGGGTAATATGGTTTCGAGAATTAAGCAAAATATCAAGATTATTATCAGTCTGTGATTCATCCACCACTCAGTGAAGACTGAGCGGAATGGACAGAAGGCGGGTACACGGCCGGTTTATGATGAAGGACAGGTTTTTCTCATATTTACTATTTTTCCCTGTGTTATGCATGATAATATATATTAATTGTGCCAATATTGGTACATAATCAGTTTTTCGGGCATTAATGAACGAGGGAGGCAAAACCGAATGAGTGATGAAGGGTATTTTGGATCTTCTCCTGAGGAGAGGATTGAGCGGCTTGAAAGGAGAGCCGCAGAGATGGAAGCACTTGTCAAGGGTCTGACTGACGAGATGCTGGATATGAAAGCCGTGGTGATGAAGCTGAAGAAGGATCAACGGCCTGCGCCCGTGATCCAGGCAGTCACTCCTCCGGCTCCTTCCCGGAACAAGACCCGGTCTGATGAAGGGGAGTCAGGTTTTTCCGGAAACGTGGCCAGTTCTTCTGCCCAGGTTCCAAAGGAGAAGGTCACCCTCAAAATGCAGCCGGACGGAACCCTTGCACCAGTCAGGGAACGCGGGGAAGATATTATTGTTGCATCTGCCCGTGATACACGACTGCGTGGGAGGGATGGAGGAGATCGGAACCGCAGTGATCTGATCATCGCTGATGATGTGGATCCGGCAGAGCAGAAATAACCTGTCTCCCGTAGTATTGGTGCCCGGGCTTGCATATCACTCATCTTGAGACTGACAACTTCAAGTCTTTCGGAAGAAAGACAAAAATTCCCTTTTTACCCGGTTTTACCGTAATTTCCGGACCGAATGGTTCCGGAAAGAGCAATATCATAGATAGTATTCTCTTTGTTCTTGCCCTCTCAACCTCCCGCTCCCTCAGGGCTGAACGACTGACCGATCTCATCAATCTGAATTCCGGCAGAAACACCGCAGAAGTAGAGATCTCATTTTCAGATGGAACCGTGATCAAACGCAGGATCAAACGGACCGAGACCACCTATTATAATTACCTCTACCTGAACGGGCGCCCGTGCAGGCAGGCCGATCTGCTGGATTTTCTGGCGCAACGTGGCATTGTTCCCCATGGATACAACGTGGTGATGCAGGGGGATATCAACCGCATCATTGAGATGAGTGATGTTGAAAGGAGGAAGATCATCGATGAGATCGCCGGCGTTGCAGAATTTGATCAGAAGAAGGGTCTCGCCACAGAAGAACTTGACCGGGTCAGGGTGAAGATTCAGGAGCAGAACGCTCATCTGGAAGAACTGGATCTGCGGTTAAAACAGCTTGAAAAACAACGGGAACAGGCACTTTTGTATCGATCGCTCCAGGAGCGCCTGAAATACCTCACCAGTTGCCGGTCTGCAGCACGTCTGGCTGCCAGACAGAAAGAGCTGGATATCCTGCAGGACGGGATACGGGAAGAAGAAAAAGCCCTGGCCCAGGCAGATGCCGATATATCCTGGACCAGCCACGAGCGGGATTTTATCAAGAAGGATATTGCCGCGATTGATCTTGAGATCAGTGCCAAGACCGGAAGCGAATATATGGCTCTCATCTCACGGATTGCAGAGGCGAAAGCGGCGATTGAAGGATTTAAACGGGATATTGAACGGCAGCAGAAAGAGAAAGACGAGAACGAAAAACGGCTGGGCACTATCTATGGGGAGGTAAAGCGCCAGGATGAGAGGCTTTCTCTCAAGAATACGGAAATTCGGGATCTTTCCATCGACAGGACCAACCTGGCCATGACGGTTGCAGCCGTGAAGGCTGAATATACGCGGATTGAGAAGGAGATCGAGAAGAAGACTGCTGAACACCGCCAGGATGAAGAGATGATCCGGAAGCTCCATTCTGAACTTGCAACCCGAAAAGACGAACGCAGCGGGCTTCTCCAGGAACAGAATATCATGATTGAGCGGTCCCGGATGAGGAATGCTGAAGAAGACAGGCTCCGGTCCCGGATGGCACTTCTTCACCGTGATCTGGTTTCAGTCAAAGATGAGGCTGAAAGTGGCGGGAGAACTCTACAGGCAGTTGAAGAAGAGAAGAGGGAATATGATCGCAGGGTTGGACAACTGGATACGGATCTCTATTCCAAACGTGATGCCCAGGATCGGCTGCGCAAGGATATCAGGGATCTGAAGATCGAGATTAACCGGAAAGAAGCCCAGCAACAGGCCCAGGGGAAGTATGGGAAGGCGATTGAAGCAGTCCTTGCCATGGACGGGGTATATGGGACGATCGCCAGCCTCGCACGGTGCCGTGCCGAGTATGCTCCTGCCCTGAATATTGCTGCCGGGGGGAGGCTCCACTTTGTTGTCGTGGATGATGACCAGGTGGCATCCGATGCGATACGGTTCCTTAAAGACCAGAACCTGGGGAGGGTGACTTTTCTGCCCCTGAACAAACTCCGGCCAAAACCTCTTCCAGAGCCCCCAAATGGGCAGGATATCATCGGGTTTGCCACTGATCTGCTTGACTATGATCCCCGGTTTGATGCTGCTTTCAGGGTGGTTCTTGCCGGGACAGTGGTTGTTGACACCCTTGAGCATGCCCGTCGCCGGATCGGTTCGTTTCGTATGGTCACCCTGGATGGTTCACTTCTTGAAAAGACCGGGAGTATGACCGGAGGTAGTGTTCGTAAAGAGGCGGGCGGATTTGGGAGTTCATTTGAAGATGAGCTCAGGCATCTTCACGCTGAACTGTCCCGGCTCTCTGCACAGGAGGCATCCCTTTCTGATCTCCTTTCCACGGAATCAGCAGAACGGGATGAGATCCAGAAACGCAGGGTGGAACTTGAAGGACAGGTTGTCAGCACCCGGGCAGGTGTTGATGCGGTACTGAGAAGACAAGCTGCCATGGAAGCTGAGGTTCAGGGAATCGAGGAGCAGATCGCTGCGCTCAATGCTGCCTCTCCGGCTGGGCCGCAGGAACTGGCTGCTCTTGAAGGGCGAATTACTACGGTCAGCACGGTAATCTCTGATATCCAGAAACAGATCGATGCCCTGGTTGATAAACTCGAGGGGACCGGGGTTCCTGACCTTCTGGATCAGCTGGACCAGGGAAAGATGCAGGTCGATGAGACTGAGAGGCGCCTGCGCAACAAAGACAACGATGTTGCCGAAGCTCAGAGAGAACGGGGATACATTGAGCGAACGATTGCGGAGTATAAACAACAGATGGATCATATCAGAGAGCAGAGTCAGCGATATGATACAGGGATGGCGCAGGCCAGATCATCCATCTCCGCAAAAGAAGGCGAAATTGGAGAGGCTGAACAGACTCTGTCCACGTATTCCCGTGATATTGAGGATCTTCAGGTCCGGAGAAATGACCTTTCAGCACAGGCTGATGGTTTTGAGGATAAAATCCGTGATCTGACCGGAAAGCGTGAGCGTATCTCCGTGAAGATTGAAACACTCTCCCAGAAAGAATTGGATCTTTCCGGGGAGATCGCTGTCCTGCGTGAAGAGGCCGGAGGAGTCACCACCGATATGGCTCTTGAGGCGGTGGAAGAAGAGATGGGATCGGTAATGCTCAGGCTTGACAGGATCGGGGACGTGAATATGCGGGCGATAGAGGAGTATGAACAGGTCAGTTCGGTTGCTGCTGAACGAAAAGAGCGCCTGGAGGTTCTTGGCAGGGAACTGGGAGAGATTCAGGAGAGGATTGAGATGTTTTCCCGGAAAAAACTTGAAGCGTTTCAGACTGCGTACCATTCAATTGCCTCTAACTTCAGGGAAATTTTCGCTCGTCTGACGGTTGGGACGGGTGAGCTGAAACTGGAAAATGAAGAAGATCCATTTGCCGGAGGGCTGTCCTTTGCCGTTCAGCCACGGGACAAGAAGGTTCATCACCTTGCTGCTCTTTCCGGCGGAGAAAAATCCCTGACAACTCTTGCCTTCATCTTTTCTATTCAGAAGTACATTCCTGCACCCTTTTATGCCTTTGATGAGGTGGATATGAACCTTGACGGGGCAAATGTGGAACGGATTGCAGATCTGATTAAAGAGCAGTCCAAGACATCCCAGTTTATCAACATCTCACTTCGAAAACCGATGATCGACTCTGCTGACCGGATTATCGGCGTTACCATCCGTCCGGATAAGTCTACCCTGGTGACGGGGGTGTCGATGAATGATTGAGGACCCGGTGGAGATACTGGTGCAGATGGCTGAGCGGGGAGAGATTGATCCCTGGCATGTGAATATTATCGAGGTGACTGACCGTTTTTTTTCGGAGATGGAGAAGCAGAGGACTCTTGATCTGAGGGTATCGGGAAGAACCCTGTTTTATGCTGCAACTCTCCTCCGGATTAAATCTGATTATCTTGCGGTTGAAGAAGAGGAGATTCCTGATGAGGGGGACGGAGGCGACCCTGATGATGATGACTGGGAAGAGTCCCCTGATGGGGCTACAAGAGGATCCCGCAATCCCATCCTCTCACTGGAGCACGAGATCTCCCGGAGACTTGACCGGAAAAGCATGCGTAAGCAGCCGATTACTCTGTATGATCTGATTGCCCTTCTCAGAAATGCAGAGAAGGAGGATCGCCGGCGTCAGCGTGATGCATGGGTAAGGGATGAGGTCTGGACTGCAGAAGATATTGTATCGATTGCACATGAGGAAGGCTACCATGATAGCACTGATGACGTACTCACGCACTGCAGGGGATGTATTGAATCCGGCGGGGTGGTTACTCTTCGCGAAGTGGCATCCGATCTCGGCTGGCCGGTTTCACAGGTGTATATTCCCCTTCTTTTCCTCATGCATGAAGGGAGGATCGGTCTTCGCCAGGAGAATTTCTTTGGCGAGCTCTTCATCGAAGCTCACACGGGTGATCCTGCGGCATGATTAATCCCAAAGACCGGAAGCATGGATGGGATCTGCGCTCACCGGTGAACCGGGGCACTTTGTCTTTTGGTATAATCTCTCTTTCTGCTAATTTTATGTAAAATTGAGGGTTAATTGCAGGTTTTCTGATCTGGCCAGATGCCTGCAATGTCCATATTGTTTCTGGAGCTTCTGGGTGGAATGCCGTAGCGCAGAGTATG
>CAZXRT010000048.1:0-9934 GCA_964642535.1 uncultured Methanospirillum sp. | reverse complement strand
CCAGCTTTCCGTATCTTCCTTTCCACCCTCGCAGGCGCCGATCACCTCCCGATTCCCGTCCTCGTTCACGCCCAAAGCAACCAGAATCGCTACGTTTTCAATGGTTCCGCCCCAATTCTTCTTGAGGTAGATGCCATCCAGAAACACGTAGGGGTACGTTGATTTGAGCTCACGGTTGCGCCAGGCTTCGATCTGGACATACACCTTTTTGTTCAGCTCGCTGACCGTTGCGGGTGACACCTTCGCACCCCAGAGCGCTTCGGTTACATCCTCCACCCGGCGAACCGATACCCCGGCCAGATACATCTCGATCAGCGCTTCTTCGACCGATTCTTCGCGGCGTTTGTAGCGCTCCACAATGGCCGTTTCAAACGGAAGCACGCGCAGCTTCGGCACTTTCAGGCTCACCTCTCCGCTGGTGGTCAGCAGCTTTCGCGTATAATGCCCTGCTCGGGTATCCTGACGATCTTCATTTCGTTCGTACCGATGGGCGTTGGTAATCCGGTCTGCTTCCTCGTCCAGCAGCTTGTTGAGCGTTTCTTCCACCGTCCCGCGTACCAAATCCTTGAGCTGTCCCTTTATTTCTGCTTGATTGAGCTGTATAATATCTCCCATGGGAACCCTCCTCGTGTTGTGATGTTGCCGCTAACAACAGCTTACACGCTCTGGGCTCCCATTTTCAAATGTGCGCAAAACATTGTACCTTATCAACATGATCGGGAGAAAATCAGCGCTGACCTCAAAGCTGAACTTGACGGCATCCGACAACTGCCGGGCGAAGCCCATACGAAAGCGATGTGTGCACTGCGCGCGCACAAACTGAATGGCAAATACGTGAAACAGCTCGCCAACGGCACGTTGAGGCTCAACCAGGCCGCGATCCAGGATGCCGGTCGATACGACGGCAAGTATCTCGTTCGCACTTCAGACGATACCTTGAGCCCGGAAGATGTCGCTTTAGGCTATAAGCAGCTGACCGACATTGAGGACAGCTTCCGAACGCTGAAAACCGATCTCGATTTGCGGCCGATCTACCACCGGCGTGAAGAAAGGATCCGCGCGCACATCACCCTGTGCTGGCTGGCTCTCCTGTTCGTCCGGGTCTGCGAGTACAAAACCGGTGAAACCTGGCAAAACATCCGTGTCGAATTCAAAAGGATGCAGATCGGCACATTCTCTGCCCGGTACGGTACGTTCAAACAAGTGACGGCACCGACCAAAGCTCAGATGCATTGTCTGAAGCAATTGGAGATGGAACCACCCCGGCAATTCGCGGAAATCGTCTCAAAACCGCGTGTCAATCCCTAGGCACTACACGTACCTAGGCAAAGTGTCGATTTCTCCTTGTATCACAAGGGTTTCGGCGCTTTTTTTCATCTAGCAACTGTCGAACTCGGGTCTGGACAAGTCTGTGTATAATACTTGACAGTACCCAGCGGGATCGAGAACCTTGCGGTCATAAGTTCATGCCCCGACTAATTCAGTAAAAAACCCGGGTCTGACGGATTCCGTTTTTGAAAGAGGAAAAATACCAACAGTACAGGAATCGTAGACAGAGAAAGGCTTGTCATCAGGATTGCATAATCGTCGCTCCAGATGGAGCTTACGGAGTTCAGATAGATGGAGATTGTGAACATCTCCTGTGTCTGCACCAGGATGACGGGCATCAACATCGCGTTCCAGGCGCTGAGAAACGAAATCGTCAAACTGATGACGCAAACACGCCGCATGGTACCCAGATAAATTCGTAGATATATACAGAAATCGGAGGCGCCATCGATCTTTGCCGATTCGATTAGATCCGACGGGAACCTGCTTCTGTTCTGACAGAACAGAAAGGTGGAAAACGGAATGGAGAGAGAGGCTAAGATAAGCGTGATATATTTGCTTAGCAGTTTCATATTCTTGGCCAACTGAAATGTCGGGATGACAAGCGTCACCTCAGGAATGAACAAGGAAAAAACAATCACAGCTAGCAACAGTTTTGACCATGAGGCACGAATAACGGAAAAGCCGAAACCGGCCAAAGAAGAAACAAGGAGCGTTGCCGCGCTCGCGATGCTTGAGACTAGGCAGGAATTGAAGAACGCACAGATAAACTGGCTGTTCTGAAATGTATTTGATAGATTGCTGAAGAAATGTTCGGTGGATAAGCTCCCAAACAGCATGTTTCCCTTGATTCCCGCATCCGTGCTGAGGCAGCAGAGCAACATCAGTAAATAGGGAAAGGCAAAGAAGACGCTTGAAAAGGCAAGAAAGCCTCGCTGAAACAGACGCCTATTTTTCATTCCCGTACACCTTCTTTTGTATGATTATCACAAGGCAGACGAGTATCAGCAGGACGAAAACAGCTATGCCAATGGCGGAAGCGTATCCGAATTCCGAAACATAGACAAACGCCTTGCGGTACAAATACAAGGCCATCGTATAAGTCGTGATTCCTGGCCCGCCCTTTGTGATCAGCGCCACCTCAGTATACAGTTCAAAGATGGAGCAGGAGGACAGAATGCAGACCATGACCAGAACGGGGGAAATGTTGGGAAGGATGATCTTTCGAAAAATTTTCGACGTCGAGGCGCCGTCCATCTCGGCGGCTTCGATCGCGCTTTCGTTTATATTGTCGATGGCGGCTCTGAGAATCAAAGCGTAAAAGCCCGTCCAAGACCACACACAGATCGCGGAGATCAGGATTCTTGCGCCCGCTACGCTGTTGAGAAGGCTGCTTTCATCCGATAGAACATGCAGCGCCTTGAGAATGCCGGATACAATGCCGTCCGAATAGGTGATCTGCTTGAAAAAAAGCGAATAAGCTACCGGGGACGTAACGGAAGGCATAAAATACAGAATGGATAAAAAGCGCTTCGCTGCGGAGGATTTCAGATTCCACAGGCAGTATGCCAGCAGGCAACCTAACAAAAGAATGCAGGGAACGATGATCGCCGTAAAAATAAACGAATTGACGAGTGATGAAAGAAACATATCATCACTCATCAGCTTCGTATAATTTCCCAGCCCAACGTATTCGATTTTTCTACCCCGGCCCCCGAACAGCGACAGATAAAACGCATAGACCAGCGGAACGTATACCGTTGCTACAATCGTAAGCATGGCTGGCAGGAGAAAAAGCAGCTTCCACCTGCAGTGGATCCGGTTCTTCCACATCAAAAGTTGCCGCCGATCATAACCGCCGCTTCATAGATTTTGACAAGCACTTCGTCCAGCGTATACTTTCCGTTGATGTATTCCCGAACCAACGGACCGACCGTATAGGTCATCTCGTATGCGTTGAGGCCGTAAACGACGGAAGGAACGCTCTCGTTATACCGGCACAACGTTGTGATGATGTCCTGACTGCCCCAGAAGGGGTGGGGCATCACCGTCAGTCCCGCAACCAAATCGCGGTTCGTCGGAACGATGTAGTATTCGTTGGCCATGAAGTCGGCCAGTTCCTGATTGTTCGCAAACATCTCGACGACAAATTGAGAGGCGAACTCGCTGTTCTCCTTTTCGATCACAAACCAGTTACCGCCCGAAAGATTCGAATAGTTGGTGTACGCGTCGGAGCCCGTGAGCCGCGGAACTTGGGTGATTCTCCACAGTCCGCTCTGCTCCTGATAGGAAGTAATGATGGGTGCCCACCAGGAACCGCCGACAAGCGCCACGGCCTTCCCGTTGGCAATGGCCGCAAAATAATCGTCCCATCCGGGAACATCCCACACGATGCCGGCCTGATAAAGGCTATTCATGGCTGCCAGCGCATCTCTGAAGGCTTGATTGTCCTTGATGTTTTCCCGGCCGTTCTCGTCAAAGAACCAAGTTCCGGCAGATTGATACAAAATCCGGCCTTCCATGTCACCGCCAGGGCACATAATGATCATGTCGACGCCTGTTGCTTGCTTGACTTTCTTTCCGATCTTGATGAACTGTTCCCACGTTAGATTGTCCATGTCCTCGTCAGTCAAACCGGCGGCCTGGATCAAGTCGGTTCTGTAAAACATGACGCCCGTTCCCGCGTCATACGGAATGGCATAGACCGCACCGTCCGTCGTGACGTTTACGGCCTTGAACGGGTAGTACTTTGTCAAATCGAAGTACGGCGTCAGCTCATGGAACATATCCCCATAGTAAAGGATATATTCCGCGTAATTGTAATCTTCGTCATAGAAAATATCAGGTAGGGCGTCGGTCGCGCCGGTCGACAGTGCGACTTTGACCTTTTGAACCATATCGTCTTGACCCATGGTCACCACATGGAATATATAGTCGGAGCCCGGATGGTTGTTCTGATAAATCTCGACGGCCTTTTCGGCGGCTTTGGCCCAGTTGTCATACGCCCATATGGTGATATCTTTCGTTTCGCTGGCTATGGATGTGGGAAGCATGCCGAAAAGGGCTACGACGGCGCAGATCACGACGACCGCCCATTGATGAAGACTTGTTTTTATCATGCTGCTCAATCTCACTCTCTTTATTCAGCTCTCTTTTTATTCTTGAAGCTTACAAGCTGGCCGCAGGCTGCGCCTATTTTGCTTCCGTGTGATTCCCTTAGAATAACGTCCAAGCCTCTATGCTCTAGCTTGGTTTTGAACACGACCAGCTGCTCCTTGTTGGGTCGTTTCATGCGCAAGTTCTCGGTTTCGTTGTACTGAAGCAGATTTATGAGCACGTTCTGCCCGCCAAACCAATAGGCCAGACGGTCTGCGTCGCTTTCGCTGTCGTTGAAGCCGGGGATCACTAGGTAAGCGATGGTCACTTTTCGGTTGTGCCTTTCGGAATATGTCAGAACGGACTCAACCACGTTTTCAATCCCGTAATTGCACATGCTTGGAATCAGCGTATCCCGTTCCTTTTGCGTGGTTGCATGTAAAGACAGCGTCAGCTGGATCTTGATATGTTCTTCCCGCAGCTTTTTGAGCTGGGGAATGGGTCCGACCGTGGAGATCGTGATGCCGTCCGTGGGGAAGTTAAGCCCGTTGCGGTCTCTCAAAACATGGATGGACTGGATGACGGAGTCATAGTTCAGCAAAGGTTCTCCCATCCCCATAAACACGATCCGGTTGATCCGCTCCTTTAGTAGAATGACCTGTTGGACGATCTCTCCCGGTGTCAGGTTCCGGATGAATCCATTGTTGCCGGAAGCGCAAAAAACGCATCGCACGGGACAGCCTACCATCATGCTTACACATACCGTAACACCGGTTTTGCGCTTGATGCAGACGGTCTCAATTGCATAGCCGTCCTTCAGTCCAAAGACGTACTTTACTGTATCGCTACTACGATAGATGTTTGAGATTGTCATCGTCTGGTATTTACTTGCCTTTTTCTCGCGATACAATTCCGAGAAGAGTGCCTTTACATCCGCTTCGCAAAGGCAGGATGTCATATCTTTATAGGTAAACCCGTATGGATCCTGAAAAATCTGTTCCGGAGTCAATGAATGCGCCGCTTTTCCCATATCAAACATACCTCGCCAGCAGTTAAGCCCAATCAATTCAGTATAAAGCACAACTCATTCTTTATTATATCAAAGAATGCAGGGCGCTGTCAATTATAACACACAAATTCGTTCGGTGTGTGGATTGCAATATAGATTGCAAGTTGAATTGCCGCCCCCTACCGCGTCAGGCAACCTTGAGGGTGCCCATCTGGGAAGACACCTTGTAACAGAACTGTCTGCGTGGATAATGATAGATCCAGTACTCAATCCGTTGGATATCCCTTGCCGTAAGCTTGCCAATATCCGTTCCTTTGAGCACAAATCGTCGGATCAGCTTATTCTGGTTCTCGTTGCTTCCCCGTTCCCACGCGCTATAGGGGTGCGCACAATCGATGTGCGTACGCTTTTTGAACAGAGCGGATGGAGCGCTCCATCCGCTCTGTTCAAAAACTCACTGCCGTTGTCTACCGTTATGGTCTTGAAAATATCGGAAAAGCGCGAGCCGTAATGCTCTTCCAAGCGATCCAATAGGTCACGTCAAGCATTTTGTGCACATTTATTAAAGCCTAAACGCCAAACAGTCACCGGCAGATGGTATTTCCAGATTCCCCGAGCCGAAGCACCGTGCGAGACGCCAAGCAGTTCCCGCCGCTTGCGGCAGCTTGACCTTGAGTGGCTATCCATTTACAATGCGATGGTAATAGACTTTGGCAAGATGATATTCCAATGTGTTGGTCACAACCTTACACGATTCCCCGTTTCAGAATGCACCCACCCCCGGATGTATCAACAATATCAGCATTTTCCAACAGAGCAGAAGAGAGTGCAACTCGATATAAAACAATGAACCAGTCCAAAGAGAGGATGTAGAATAACCAAGATTGCACATCTTGCATTCACCCCTACGAATCCCTAGCACCCCACGCCTCAGAAAAGCGTCCAACATTGCATTTTTTGCTATCAATCGCTTGCACTATCTGCTGCCGGGTGTGATCTGTGATATTATAAAGTCATCTGGAGGTGAACGTATGTTGTACCATCCGCTGGGGGAAACCGGGATTCGTGTTTCTGCAGTCGTGTTTGGAGGCATCATCAGCATGGAAGAATCCCAGGCGCAGGCGAATCAATATGTCGCAGACGCCATTGAAGCAGGAGTCAATTATTTTGACGTAGCGCCTACCTACGGAGACGCTGAGGAGCGACTGGGCCCTGCCCTCGCGCCCTTCCGCAAAGATGCGTTCTTGGCCTGTAAGACCGAGGAGCGCAGTGCGAAAGGCGCCCGGGAGAAAATGGAGGGCTCGCTGAAGAAACTGAGAACCGATCACTTTGATGTCTACCAGTTGCATGCGCTGACAACGCAAGAAGACCTGGACCGCGCCTTCGGCCCCGACGGTGCAATGGAAACGGTGCTCAGGGCGAAACGCGACGGCATGATCCGCAACATCGGTTTCTCCGCTCACAGCGAGGACGTGGCGCTGAAGGCGCTTTCCATGTTCGATTTCGACACTGTGCTATTCCCGCTCAACTGGGCACTGGGCATTCAGACTGGCTGGGGAGATCGCATTTCCGACGCTGTAAGGGAAAAACATATCGGCCTTCTGGGTATGAAGTCGCTGGTTCGTCGCAAGTGGCGGAGCTATGAGACGAAACCGTACCCAAAATCCTGGTGTCAACCGATCTGGGGCAATGAAGCGCTGGGCGTCGCCGCAATGAAATATGCGGTCCTAAAAGGAGCTCAAACGTTGGTTCCGCCCGGCAACTTCGAGCACTTTTCCTTCATGCTGGATCATGCGGACATCTGCTATAATGAAGTTCTGACCGATGAGGAATGGGCGATGCTGCGCCGCGAGGCGAAAGAGGTTGCGAACGATCTGATTTTCTGAGCATTCCATATCATCGATGCCGATGCCTTAGGCAGTTTGCTCGGTGACAAGTAAGCCAACTGCTCATACTGCGGCGGCACCATGATAAGCTTGGGGCATAGTTTCCTTGCCTCCCAGTTGACCATGCTGGTTTTGATCCCGGCCTTCTTGGCCAGTTCTGATTTCGCCAGCACGATGCCATGGCGTTCATCGATGCTGCCACAGACCGCGACTGCCTTTCCGCGAAAGCTGGGGTCCAGCATGAGCTCCACGCTGGCATAGAAGGCATTGAGGTCACTGTGCAGTATTGCGCGAGTCATTTTTTCCGGGATTCTTGAGGGTTGTAATCTGCTCAACATTATCCCAGTATATTGTGTTATACTGTGTGCGACCAAACAACACGAGGTGTAATTTGATCCTACTATCTGCAGAAAAAATCAGTAAAAGCTTTCCCGACAAGGTGCTCCTTGACAAGGTTTCACTGTACATAAACGACAACGATAAGGTTGGCATCATCGGTATCAACGGCACGGGCAAGACAACACTGCTCAACATCATAGCAGGGCAGACAACGCCAGACGAGGGAACGATCAACAAGTCCTCCGGCATGCGCATTGCCTATCTGCATCAAAATTCGGTGCTTGACAAGAACCTGTCCTTGCTGTCGATTGTACTGCAAAACGCTGACCCGCATGCGCGCGACACCTTGGCCCATGAGGCAAAAACGATCCTGACGAAGCTTGGCTTTTTCGATTTTGACATCAACACCTCCGCCATGTCCGAGGGCGAGAAGAAGCGCGTGGCGATCGCGCAGGCTTTGATGAGCCCTTGTGAGCTTTTGATCTTGGATGAGCCTACCAACCACCTTGCCAGCGACATGGTGCAGTGGCTGGAGACCTTTTTGCAACGCTATCGAGGCGCCATCGTGATGGTGACCCATGACCGATACTTCTTAGAGCGTGTAACCAACCGCATTGCAGAAATCGACGCAGGTGCGCTATTTACTTATGACGGCAACTACTCACAGTTTTTGGCAAGAAAAGCGCAGCGCGAGGTAGATGAGCAAGCCGCGCAGCGTAAAAACCGCAGCCTTTACAAGCTCGAGCTGGAGTGGATGCAGCGTGGCGCGCGGGCGCGCAGCACCAAGAGCAAGGCCCGCATTGAGCGCTTTAGTGCCTTAAAGGATGGCACGGCGGCAGCGGCCGAGACGCTGGCAATGGACTCCGTCTCCTCCCGGCTTGGCAAAAAGATCATCGAAATCAACTGTATTAGCAAATCTTACGGCGAGCGTTGCTTGGTCAAAGACTTTTCGCATGTACTGCTTCGTGACGAACGGGTGGGCATCATTGGCGCAAACGGTAGCGGAAAATCTACCCTGATCAAGATGATCGCGGGTATCCTCAAACCGGATTCGGGCAGTGTAGAGCACGGCACGACGGTAAAAATTGGCTATCTGTCACAGATATGGGATATACCGCACGATGATATGCGCGTGATTGACTACATCAAAGACGTCGCGGGCGAAGTGGTAACCAACGAGGGTACCCTCACCGCCTCCAAGATGTTGGAGCGGTTCTTGTTCCCTTCCAATGTGCAGTGGACTCCTGTCAACAGACTCTCCGGCGGCGAAAAGCGGCGCCTGTATATGCTTCGTATCCTGATGAGCGCGCCTAATGTGCTTCTATTGGATGAGCCCACCAATGATCTGGATACAGACACCCTGACGGTACTGGAAGAGTATCTGGAGGGCTTCAGTGGCGCCGTGGTCACCATCTCTCACGACCGCTACTTCCTTGATAAGATTGTGGACACAATCTTCGAGTTCCGGAATGGCGGCGAGATCCGCCGGTACACAGGTAACTTTTCCGATTATCTCGCCAAGCGTGAGCCAGAGGCAGGTGCAGTTGAAGCCACACCCACCGCCAAAACGGACAAGTCCACATCTGCGGAGCCTTCCCACTTGCCTTCAAGGCCCGCAAAGCTTAAGTTTACCTTTGCGCAGCAGCGCGAGTTTAATTCCATAGATGAAGACATTTCAGGTTTGGAAGATCAGCTGCGCCGGGCCGAAAAGGATATGCAGAGCTACGCCAGCGACTATGAAAAGTTGATGCCCGTCATAGCAGAAAAAGAGCGGCTTGAGTTAGCGCTTGCCGACAAGATGAACCGCTGGGTGTACCTAAATGAGTTAGCCGAGCAGATCAACAGCGAGCAACCAGGGTCGGTTTAAGGGACTTACTGACTACCGTGAGTAAGTGTCAAACCCAACCGCATGGACAGTCATCAAGGAAAGCGAGAAAGTATCTCTATGAACTCCACGGATATCAATGTATATAATTGAAGTGGATAGGGTTACTTCTTGGCATGCGAAAGCATGAGACTACAGGAAGCCAGATCACGGGGTAAACTTCAGGAATAGCGACAGCTCGTATAATAATGAACGCGCCTCAGGAGCTGCCATGGTAAGTTGGGGTGTGCACGTCCTGAAATCGTTGAATTTGAAACCCCAAAAAGTTATAGCCGGTGCATTTTATCAATTCATCGTACATTTGCCATAACAGATACCACCTATTGATAAGAGAAATCTTGTCGGTAGGTGGTGTTTGCTATATCGCAAAACCCCAGTGTTTATGGGATT
>CAZXRT010000047.1:718-9968 GCA_964642535.1 uncultured Methanospirillum sp. | reverse complement strand
AGTGGACATCTTATCCTTGATACCGAGTTCCCCGTGTGTACGGGGATGAACCGTCGTCTTAGAGAGAGTTCTCTTCCAGTGGAGAGTTCCCCGTGTGTACGGGGATAAACCGACTCTTGACTACATTGTTGTAAACGCTCACTGAATTTTTTATCAGGGGTTTATAACGTCGCGCCACCTCGTTTTTGACCACCCTATTTAAAGATCAAGAAATTAATCCCCTCCGTATGTGAGGTTGATCTTTCATGTGAAACCCAGAGGCATCAAAAAATTCATTGCTTCATAAATTCCTAATGCTATGTTCCTTGTCCTACAGGGATGAACCGTCTGATTATTAGGTTTTGGATGAGCCATTGATTGTTCCCCGTATGTACGGGGATTATTCACCCTAAGTAGACTAAAAATTAAACAGGAATACCTTTTTTTTATTACGTTTAAATAAGAAAACTATGACTAACTGTCATACTTCTTGCGTTCATATAATTCCCCTTGGGTATGAAATAGACCGGGCTATCAGACCATTTGACATCGAAATTGCAGACCGGGTCTATCTCCTCACCATGAAACAAATGGAAAAATATTGTTCTCCAGAGGAGATCCAGATGACTGCACGTGAACGTCATTATGAAAAGCGGGTCTCGGATATTCTCAAAGAAAAAGGAATTAAAGTCATAATAAGACAAATCGACATGTTTTGTACACTTGAAGTCATGAGAGAAGTCGCATCAATTATTAACCAGGAAAAAGAATTAGAATCAGAAATTCTGGTTAATATGTCGGCATGTGGAAGAATAACTGCCTTTGCAACCACCCTCGCCGCAATGGCCCATAATGTAACTCTGTATTATGTCCGTGCAGACAGATATGCTGATTCCACAGAGGATGTAGAATGTCACGGTCTATCTATTTGTCAGCAACAAAGAATCTGGAACCTGGAAAAAATTCCATTAGCCTTGCCGGATAAAACAAAAATTACCATATTATCACTTCTTGCTGGGAAGAAAGAAGGCCTTTATACCTGGGAAATTGTTGATCATCTCATTAAATCAGGTGAATCAGGATATGAAGTCCCATTCAGGGAGAAGCAAAGAAATGAGATGAGAACAGTTCAGAGGCGGTATCATACCCGACTAAACAAAAGTGCCCTTGAACCCCTGATCGCATCAGGTCATATTACAAAAGAAAAAGTCGGAAGATTTCACAGAATAGCAATAACACAGAGTGGTTTATATTTAGCAGCGGTCCATGGAGCCTCTATTGCCCCTGATTTTTCCATAATGTATCGATAACTCTTGAGTAACAGGAAATTCCGGTTAATTCCTTCGTGAAAGATGACCTGTAAATACGTAACTTTCAACGCTGAAACGGCCAGCATCCCCCTTACCCCTTCTCCTCCCCATCCCACCGAAAGACCGGTGCCTTCCTCGCCTTTCCGGCAAAGACCGGGAGGAGATATCGGGCCAGGATAACAAACCGATCCCCGCCTCTGACAATCCAGAGCCCTTTCCCCCCAATCACCTTACTTCAATGTAAGGGAGAGAATTACGAGAGATTGGCGATTGCTTCGATATTGGTTTTTTTTGACACCCAGGTTTTTCAGAAAAAATATCAAATATCAACCAGACCATCGATATGACCATAATTATGCATTTTTTAAAAAAGAGAACGTCAATAATTTCTGATGAATGGTATTGGATTATTAGAGTTGGATATCATTGCCGGTGTAAAAAACATCGTGCCCTGTTATACATGTTCCGGGATAGCGAATACCGAAGCATAAGCCTCTTGCTTTGGAATAGACAAGCCATCCTCTAATAGTCCCTGAATATGAAATTCGATCGCTTCAATCATATTCTCTTCAGCTTCTTCTCTCGTCTTTCCGGTTGCAACACACCCAGGTAGATCGGGAGCATACGCTGAATAGTTATTTCCGGCTTTTTCGACAATAATTAAGAATTTATACATTATTCATCACCTATTAATCCTGCTTGTTTCCTGATACTCATCCACGTCCCCGGGGATATGAAATCAGAAGGATGGCCTGCGATAGTAACCCTACCGGGTTTGTCAGGGTGTTTATATTGACGGTGACTCCCTTTCGTTGTAATAAGAACCCATCCATTCTGCTCTAAAATTCGAATTACCTCTTTTACTTTCATGCATCATTCTACTTTTCGATACAATATTCGGTATACATTGATGTTAGAACGCTCATTACATAATATCTATTCTTTCCTCCGGACCAGGATCGTATATTCCATCTGACTTGGGAATCAAGATCATACCTCATTCCCTTACGGATGAACCAATAGTCTCTATTCGATTCAAAGGGTAGTGATCGCCACCTCAGGCTCTTCAGGGACACAAATACGCAAATCCGTCTCCCGGCAGGACAAATATGATATCAGCCATCCGTACCAGGCCGGAAAAAAGCATGATCCCCCTTGTCTATCCCGAATGAAAGAAACCAAGGTCATGCAGGTACCAGTATTCCTCTGTAATGTCTCTTCAAGTTGGATCCCGATGGATCTCCCTTACCCACTCTCCTCCCCATCCCACCGGAACACCGGGGCCTTCCTCGCCGTTCCGGCTAAGACCGGGAGGAGAGACCGGGCCGGGATGACAAACCGATCCCTGCCTCTGACAATCCAGAGCCCTTTTCCCCCATCCCGTCTCTCTGCAGTCCATTCTTCGCCATCAGAAGCGGAGACCGGGAGTGATCCGCCAAGAAGAAGCAGATACCGGGCAGCCGGGGCTGAAAGTGAGACCCTGCCGATATCGTCCAGGTAGATGGCAAGGTCGCTGCCTTCCAACAGAGCCCGGCCGGAGAGGAGATACCCGGTCTTCTTCTGCTCTCCGGTAATGACAAAACATCTCCGATGGCAGGGTTTTCCCGGCCTGCTTTCCCGGGTCACTTCTTTCCTCCGGCAATCACGACCGCCGGCCGTCCCAAACCCAGCTCCCGCTGGTAGCAGGTTTCACAGAGGCTGATTCTCTGGGATGAATCAGCCCAGATCCCGGGGCCCGTGTTACAGACCGTGCACCTCCCCGTCGGAGAGGACCGGCAGGTGAGGGAGGTGATATCAATCACCCCCGGAATTGTCCGGACAGAGAGAGCCTGCCTGACTGTTGCCATCTCATAACAGCCTGAACAGATCATCCGGTTCTCCCGGGGAGGTCCTGCCATCCGCTGCCGGGTCATCCGTTCCTGGTAATGAGTATATGGCTTTCCACAGATGGCACAGGGTTTTTTCCGGGGCCATCCTTCAACGGTGATGTAGTCGGAAGGGTCGATGGACGAGAGGGTCAGAGGCCGGGTTGAGAGAGGACGGGGAGAGATCGGCGTATCATCACGTGCGGGAGATTCCCGGGTAGTGGCGGCAGACCCGTGGTTTGTTGCGGCACCATCCGACGCGGTTTCCTGATGTTTCAGATTAATTGAAGGCTCAATTGCGCCCGGTTCAGGATCACGGGCGGCAGGGCTGAAGTCAGTATGACACGGTGAGAGAGCATCCATATCACGGGGGGATGCTTCATGGGGATTATTTCCCGCAACTACTATTTTATTTGTACTAATATTGTTTATTTTATCATCTAAGTCATTATCTCCGCAATTTTGGTTGCGGCAGCAATCCGCCAACGCCTGATCCCGGCTCCTTTTTCCCGCCATGCCGCAACCGGGATCATCACCGGGAGGGTGACCGTCTGACGGGTCATCAGGTGATGGATCATCCCCGCTGCCTGGAGCCAGCCATACCCCTCCCCCTCCTTCCCATACAGCATAGAGGGTCTCATCCCAGGTGTAGACCCGCATCCGCCGCTGGGTCGTCTGCCCGTCTGCACCTGATGAGACGGTCCGGTCAAGGAACGAGAGAGCCGGGCACTTTTCCAAAAGACCGGAATAGTTCTGCCCTTTACTCACGTACCCGTTCAGGAGTTTGTTAATCGAACTGTAACTAAATCCACAGATCTGCTGCATCTCCCTTACCGAGAACTCGGTCTGGCCGAGAGTCTGGATCGATTCAAGGAGCTCTGATTCCCGCCGGGTCAGTTTGGTCATCTGCCCGCCACACTCACCGTTCAGGGAGGCATAGAGCCGGGCAGCACCGGCAAAGTCCTCATCGGTCGCGATGATGCACCGGACGCCGTCCTCCATCGTCTCTTCCCGCCGGGCCTGCCTGAGAATGGTGTGTGACCGGATCAGGTCAAGGAGCATGTCAGGGTTTCTCCGGTTCAGAGCCGAATGGAACCGGATCCGGGATGCAAACGGGATGATCACAAAGGCTGGTTCGATCAGGTTCCAGATCTCCTGGCAGACGGCGTGTTCGACCCTTTGGCGGATCCCTGACCCGGGACCCTGCTCTGCATGTTCCAACGTTCGTTCGAGAACCCTGAGGTCCTGGTCCTCGCTGTCATCGATCCAGCAGGTGAGCATCCGGTTACAGACCTGGTCATCACCGGTCCCTTCAACTTTTGCGACCCACCAGACACACCGCTCCGGGATGGTGCATACCTGCCCGGTCCGGTCCTTGGATACCGTGTGATAGAGGAACGGGCGGTGAAACGAGGTCGTCACTCCTTTCAATATCTCCTGCATCTGGTCAGAGAGGGCATGATCATCCAGGGTGATGACCGTTCCGGGCTGCAGTCCGGTGATGTAAAAGAGAGCCTTTTCACTCATCCGCCCGTCAAGCCGGTACCGCGGGGGAACCTGCCTGAGAATCGTCTCAAACGTATGGCTCTTTCCCTTGCCTGATTCCCCGGTGATGGAGACATGCAGGCCCCTGCTGTTCGTAACCGACCGGGATGCCAGTGACATGATGAGGCATTCGGCAACCGTCCTATCACCTTCATGGTCAAGGGAGAAGGTGTCCAGCATGTAGCGGAGCGGGTCAGCGGTCCTGAATATCCGCCCCGCTTCTTCCGCTGCCTGCGAATCAGGCGGGGAGGAGGGAATATCCCCGGTCTGATGAGGGGCGGGAGGATTTCCGGTCAGGCCTTCCTGCAGGCTTTCTGCCTGGCCTTTGGAGGGGGCCGGAGCAGGAGGACCGGTCCTTGCACCGGATGGCTCCCGTCCTTTTCCAGCCTGAATCCGGGGACCGAACCGGTCCCGCAGTTCCTTCCACCGCTGGATTCCCCCGCCACACGAATTATGATGGCACCCGGCAAAGACGGCCCCGTTTGAGAACTGGATAGCATACGCCCCGTCGGCATGGGCAGTGCTGAACGGGCAGGTATCAAGGAGGTAGATGGTCCCGCCGAGGTAGGGTTTTGACCGGTACCCGGGAAGATTCTGGTCCAGCCACTCTCCGAGATCGAACGGGCTGGTTTGTCTTCCGCCTGACCGGGAGGGCCGGCCGGTGTCGGCGGGAGAGGGCGGATAGATGTGTGCCAGCCGGCTGAGCAGCTCGTGGGATACCACCGTCACCGGGTCCGGAACGCTGATAAGGGAGGAGAGACGGTGCGGCCGCTCCGGGGTGGAGTCTCCTTTCCGGGCCATTGTGCCATAGAGTTTCCAGATCCTGCCCGCGTTTGCATTCGCGGTATCGACCCTGCACCGATCATCAGAGAACCGGGTGTCAAGGGCATGGAGACATCCGGCGATGAGATCGCGGGATGCTTCGTCATTCGGGAGGTCCACCCGGTACAGGAGGTGGGCACCGTTGCCTGAATCGGCGATAACCGGTTCAGGAAACCCGATCCCGGTGAGGAACCGGGCAACGTCGGCCGCACGGTCAAGGGCTGCCTGGTGCTCGGCATCAGTAGAGGAGATACCGGAGGGTCTGACCGGGTCGATGTCCACCGGCAGCCAGTGCCGACCGGTGATGTCCTGGTCAGTGGTTGTCATGTCAGACCGGCTCAGGTAGCGCTTGACCCGGTTGGCTCTCCGCGAGAGGAGGGCAGGACTGACCGGGTTGAGAGTGATACACACCCCGTGCGATTCGGGGGTATCCCAGGACGGTGTGATCCGGGCAAGTTCATCAGGGTTGTCAAAATACCCTGATGATACCCGGTCACCCAGGACCCGCAGTTCCACGACCTGGCCGGGGTCGGTGAGGACCGAAAGGGCGGTGCGGATCTTCCCGGTCATGGCATGCTCCTGGCCATGATCCCGCCGGGGAGGACCCGGTAGACATGAAACCTGCCGCCGCTGGTGATCCAGAGCTGGATCTCTACCGGGCCGGGCGTCCTGAGGGCCTGCAGGTCGCGGATCAGGGGGGCAAAAGCGGTGGTGACCGGGTGAAGGGTCCCCGGCCCCCGCGTTCTCCTGACCGCGATACCATAGACGGTCCGCTCATCCCAGGCGATGAGGTCGAGGACCACAGGGCCGGTTCCCCGGATGGGATACGCAGAAAACCCGCGTCTGAACAGTTCGGTCTTCGCCTCCCAGACTGCCGGGGTCGTGCGGTGCTTCTCCGGTTTTTCCTTCCCTGCTGATCGCGGGGTGATCTGGTACAGTTGGTGATATACCTGCATGGGAATGCAGGAGAAAATTCGGGTATGATGAATTGATGCTCCCGGTTCTGCCTGATTCGTGGTGGTTTCCATGTTTTTCTGGGAGCGGGGGGTGGTAGTTTCTTTCATGGTGCTCTCTGGTTGTGGTGTTCGTTGTCGGTACGGGTATCGGTTCAATGGGTGGCATGCATCTGATGGTATGGTCAAAGGGGTATTTGAGCCTTGGATATACCGGGTGAAAGTGAAATCAGGCAGGGAGGAAACCCGGAAAAATACAGATTTTTCCAAATCCTCTATAGTTAAACGAATTCTAAGCCGATGTTCACTTTCAGAAAACTTCAAACCCCAACCTCAGCCATTTAGAGATTGTGGTTTGGTGATGTCACCGATAGAGAGGTATCTTCTCACCTGCGCATCGGGTGCCGGAATGATTGCCAGGATGTCAGCGATATCCCGGAGATGATCAGGAAGAATCCATGCAGGGCTTTCCTGGTGATGAGCAGGGTACCCAGGTATAGGGAGAGGATAAGAATCTGTTTTTCTCCGGGGTGTGAAACAGACAGTGATTTGAATCCTGTTCAACAATCTGTTGCGAATGAGGTGTTCTTTGAATGCATTGCCAGATGATGATGACAGGAAATTAGGAAGAGAGCCGGGTCCGGGGAATCACCCCGGACCGGGTGAGAGATACCATACTCTTCTGAACAAGGGATCCTATGTCTTTCGGATCCGGTTAGAAACTATCCAAAACCGGCACATAATCCCTGAATTTGTGACCAGGCAATTAACCTTTTGATACATACCCTCTCATTATAATTTGTTCTCAACGAGGTATTACATCGAAACCTGTGTACCACAAGGAATTATTCATGTTACCAATGGATTCAACAAAGAATAACCGATATCTCACATAGATAGGCCTGTCAATTGAAAGTAATAATACACCCATTTCTTTATTCCAATATCCCGAATCGGTAGAGAATTTTTTAAAGATTCTCTCTCATTTTTCTGATCATTGAGAATTCCATTGAAAAATGGTGTGAATGAAATTATCGCGAGAAATCTAAATTTCATCTCTCATTTTGAGAGGAGATAAGTATTATTACATGGTCGTCCGATTAGTTATTATCATGAAACGGTTTTTATTACTGTTCCTATTGGTAATTGGACTGACCACAGGTGGACATGCAGATGATGCTCCCCAGACAGTCGGTCAATACCAGGTGCATACTCTTGATTTTGATGATTCAGATTCGGTAGAATATATCATTGTGCCACCTGGAGAATATACGGGAGGGATTGGTATAGATGATTCAGAAACATGGTTTTTTGAATATACTGGGCTTAATGATTGGGAAAATGGCTTCATTCTGATGAGAGGGGGGGAGAGGTTTATGGGAGGAGTATTGCCTTCCACATTACTTTCAACAGTTTTTCCGGATTATGGAAACATTGAATTGAAATGGGATGAGTGGGGTGGTGGGTTTTATTATTATGTCCTTGAAAAGCCCAACGGTAATATTCTGTATATTCGATCAAAATCCATAAAGAATGGATCTCTCGCAACCTATTGTGAATATCCGGATTATAAGACTGCATTTCGTGAAAGTTATTTTCAAAACTTAATATTGGATAATGTAGACACAACACCCCATCTTGGGGGGGGTGGGGGTACCTCAACTACACTAAACATCGTTAAAGAGATCACGTAGGATACTTGACCCTCTCACCAAAGAGTCCTTTCATCCCTATCTGCTCCAACACTTTTTCGGGTCTTCGTCAGTTTCAGTGGGTAAGATGTATGTTGACTTGTAATAAAGTCAGGATTACTTCTGCAATATGTCTTCATAAAACGGAAAAACTCATTCTATGACATTTTTTTTCGAGCGAGTGTATAGAAAAAAAGGGATCGGGGGGATCTTGTTTTTATGCAGTTCATCAAGGTGAATAGTATCCATGCCAACGAGTGTTCATCCGGAGTTTCTAACCCCCGTTGAGGAATTTACCCATGAAAAGTTAGAAGAGATGATACCGATGAATGGGCAGGGAGAGGAACTATGATACCCTCCGGATCTTCTTCGCGAGGTCAGGATCGCTTTCCGGATGGGGATCGGGTATCTCTTCGGGATATCCAAGCGGGGTGATGGCAACAAGGGTGCGGTCATCCGGGATCTCGAGGATCTGCCGGAGAGAAGGCTCATCTTCCAGCGGTCCGGTCATCCAGCAGGTGCCAAGGCCGAGAGCAGTTGCGGCAAGCAGGAGGTTTTCCATCGCTGCACTGGCACTCTCCAGGTATGCACGCCGAAAGTTCGGGTGCTCACTTGCGGTGCAGAGGACGACGATAGCGACCGGAGCACCCCCGTAGGTCCGGGCAAAGGTGACCACTTCTGCAGGGAGCTCTTCTCCCCGTATCTTTTGGAACTGGTCAAGAACCCGTTCAAAGCTGGCTCCGAGCTCCAGGATTTTGTCACCGGTGACCACGAGAAACTCCCAGGGCCTGTGATTCATCGCCGACGGGGCCATGGTGGCTGCCTGAAGAATCCGGGTAATATCGGAAGGCGATACCGGGTCAGGGTGGTATTTCCGGACCGACCGTCTCCGGGAGAGGGTATCAAAGAGATCCATTGGGTACATGTTCTGCCAGAACCGTGATGAAGGGACCGGTTACCGGGATGAAACTGAGGGGAGGAGGGGTAAGTAAACAGAGCATATTTGGAGAATCGAGGACTGATGACAGATGGTGATACAGGCCATAACCCTGATAAGGCCTTTATGATCCAGATCGGTTTTTCAT
>CAZXRT010000047.1:0-708 GCA_964642535.1 uncultured Methanospirillum sp. | reverse complement strand
GTTGTGATATCAAATATTTATTACTCATACCAGGATAGTTGAACACAAAAGAAGCGATGTGGTTATCATCATGCTGGATTTTTACTCATGAGATCCGCTAGAAGACACCCATGTCTCCTCCCGAATTGCCGGAGTTCGAAGATGACTGTGCATTACTTTGTGAAAATATCCCAAAATCTGATCCGCTATTTGAGAATGAGGTAGTAGAAGGTTTGGTAGTTCCCAGGGCACTACCTGATGTTTCAGTAAGTGATTGTACTTCCGTTCCACCGGATGCTTGGGAACAGGGTTTATAGTTCCAACAGCAATTTTGTAAAAACTTCCTATCCTCACTGTCAATAGTGATCGGAGCGAATTTTAATTTTACATAATCAGGAGTCGGATTGCCAACATCTATTGAAGTTTTTCCCATGTATTTTGCTGCAACTTCATGACATTTATGGACATCATTATTATTTCCTAAAGAATACGGGCAACAATCCTCAGAGGTTTTTTTAGTCTGAACTGAAGTCGTTGTTGTTTTTACCGTGGGCTTTGCTGTTGGTTTCACAGTTTGACTCGCTGTCGGAGCAATTGTTGGATAATCTACACAATTCCCTGAACTATCTTCAGTATATTCACCTGTGCATTCACATCTTTCAGCATTCGCATTCCAGTACTTTTTCGGCCCGCACTGAGGCGGCACACATCCGTCTGATTCTTTATCAT
>CAZXRT010000046.1:0-10071 GCA_964642535.1 uncultured Methanospirillum sp. | reverse complement strand
CCCATCTACCAGATACCAAAACGGTGAGAAGATGAGTATTAGTGAAAACATCAGTAATTCATTCGGGTACGCCACCGAAGGTCTGGTTGGAAAATGGGGAAGATGGGTAGTCCTGATCATCGGTTCGATCATCTTTCCCCTCATCTGGGGATACACGCTCCGGGTGCTGAAAGGAATCACTCCTGCCCCTGATACCGATCATCTGGGTGGGATGTTCATCGATGGGATTAAGGTATTCATCATCGGTATCATCTACATGATCATCCCCTGCTTTATCGGTCTCCTGCTCTTCCTGATGAGCGGAGGAATGGGCGTCCTCACGATGGCAGGCATGGATGTTGAAAACCCGCTGGCGTATCTTGGTCTTCTTTTCGGAACGCTCGGGGTATCATTCCTGGTTTTTCTTATCCTTGCCCTGATCTTCGGATTGTTTCAGATCATCGGTATGATCAGATTTGCCCGGTCCGGCAGCATGGGATCAGCCTTTGAGTTCAGCGAGATCCTTGCAAAAATCGGTTCGATCGGGTGGGGTTCGTACATTATCTCTCTGATCGTGCTCGGGATTGTGATCCTGATCATCGAGATCATCCTGAGTGTTATCCCTGTTATCGGGTGGCTTCTGAGCCTGATCCTGGCCCCGTACCTGTCAATTATGGCTGCACGATTCTACACTCTTCTGTATGATTCAGTCCCCTGAATCACCTTTTTTATAAGAAGAGTACCTGTCCGATGATGTATCAGGAGGCGGGAATCAGATGAAAGATGGTTTTCCATTAAAAAGCAGGATCATCCCCGAGAAAGAACATCAACAGCCCGGGGATTGAAGATCAGCTTATCGTCCAGCATATAATTCTCCATGTTCACCGTGTAGTCAGAGGAGAATTTATTCCTGATATCACGCATTACCTGGGGATTATCAGGAATACGGAGCCGTGTCCAGATGGTATGTTTCACAGGTTCTGCAATGATCCGCCCCTCCTGCACAACCACTTTCCCTTCTTTTATTGTGAATGCCGCTTTTGTAAAGGCTTTCTCAATCAGGTGGGGATCTTCGGGAGGAGAAACCGGATCGAGATCATACACCGCAACATTGCCATACGCTCCCTCTCTCAAAGATCCATACCAATGGGACAACCCGAGTGCCTTTGCCGGTCCGGCACGGGTCATCATCGCGATGTCATACAATTCCAGTTCTCTGTCCAGTGAGGCAATATGGGTCGCATTAATCACCGACCTCCCATGTTTCATCGAACTGAGAGTCTCCTCCCTGGCTCTTTCTGACATGAGCCACTTGATCACCCGCGGATACCGGGTGAAGGGGCCGGCATTCGGATGATCCGTTGAGATGAAGACCCGCATCAGGTCTTTTGCAAAAAGAGCAATCTCAAGGCCGATTGCCCATTGAACCCCGTTTACATAAATATTCCGGTCATAGGAGTACGGGACTACCCCGGATCCTGTTTCAACCTCCACATCCAGATTTACCCATTTCCTTTTGTTGATGAGGTGAAGGTGATGCTCAAACGGCCCGTCTGCCGTCATGGTGGTTGTTTCATCAAGAGTGACAGCACCAAGGTCAACCGTGATAGTATCAGTCTGGTTGACAAAGTCCATCACCTCTTTTGCGCCTGATGCAATGGTGGCCCAGCTGTCCCCCTGGTAACAGAAGAACTGAAGGTGGGTATTATGAATCACCTGGGTGCGGCCAAACCGGTTTTCAGCCTGATATCCCCGGGCAAGTTCAAGGGTTTTAATGGTATGCTCGGTGTTGCCCGGATTGCCAAAGTTATTCCCATGAAGGTGGAGGGAATGCGGGAGACCCAGATACTCATTTGTCTCAATGAGACCGGTGATGATCTCTGCCGGGGTGATATCAAAGTGGGGGACCGGATCATGGATATCAACACAGTTCTTTCCCCATGCCCAGGCCTCTGTCCCGCCCGGATTGACACACTTGATGGCAAATCCATAGGTAGCCTGAAGCAGCCATGCAATATATGCCGCGTTATTCTCGATCTCTTTTTCTTTCAGGTATTCAAGGCAGAACCAGTTGTTCCCAAAAACCGGCATCGTTGACTGGTCAATGATGGGAGTATGCCTGAATTCATCATGGACATGGGCGGCAAAGAGGGGAGGCATGGCAGCCTCATTCGTATAGGTATATCCCATCCGTGCATAGGAATATCCGGTCTTATATGTTGATGGAACGGAAAATCCCATCTCCATCCATTTTCCCTGACGAGACATCTTCTGATCATAGGGACGGCGGAAGAGCTTGTCTTCCGGCCGCATGATCCGGCCGGTATTCACCTTTGGCCCTGCAATATGGGTATGGATATCAACCCCCCCGGCCATGACCGTCTTTCCGGTCGCATCCAGAACCGTTGCATGAGAGGATACCTTGTCAACGATGATACCATCCCTTACACAGATATCCATGATATCCCCGTTGATTCCGGAGAGAGGATCAAAAACATGCCCGCTTCGAATCAGGAGTTCTTCGGCCATTATTACTCCTCCTTCATCAGTTCTTCCATCCGGTTGGTAATTGCATCCAGAATTGCCTCATCATCCAGAACGCCTTCGGGCGGGTCGATGACCTTGCGGAACTGGATAGGGACATTGTCCATCCGGTACACGACCCCGCTGGTCTCAACCCCGCAGATACAGGTCGGAATATGAAGGTCAGAGAGCTCTGTTGCCATGGTTACCCTTGGATCAATCGTTATCCAGGGATGTTTTTTCAGGTGTTTTACAGCTTCGATGGGGAAGTGTGCCGCAGCATCAGTTCCGATATTGATGAAGAGGTCAATCTCATCACGGACCGCGAGATCGATGGTGCTGGTCTCGCCCGGGTTCATCATCGCATAATTCCTCTTTGTCAGGTCAA
This sequence comes from uncultured Methanospirillum sp., assembly GCA_964642535.1. GTDB lineage: Archaea > Halobacteriota > Methanomicrobia > Methanomicrobiales > Methanospirillaceae > Methanospirillum. The sequence goes on along the minus strand of CAZXRT010000046.1, from coordinate 7,181 downwards.
GACAGTAGGGAAATCCAAACATCCAGGACCAGACAACTCCCGAACCCGCGATGTTAAAATGACCACGCATCGCCATGATCGACCATTTTGCATAGGTATTCAGATCCCGGACCAGGGAGATTGCGATATCAACGTTATGATTATGCCCGTTCGTATGTGTCAGACCCATCCCGAAGAAGATCGTTCCAAAGCTGGCGGAGAGCAGGATCTCTGCAACCACAAGGATTTCCTGCTTTCTGATTCCCGCCACTTCTTCAGGAAGATCATCACCATGACCGGCCACCACCATGCGAAATGCGTTAAACAGATCATAGTCATGACCTTGTTTCACTTTCAGATGATAGTCAGCGTTATGGGCAGTGTCAGTGTGACGGGGATCGATGACGATAACGGTCCTCTGCTGCTGCCCTCTCCCGGTAAAAAAACCCCCAGGAAATGTTGAATAGCGTGACATGTGACGGGGATGGGCATGAATCGGATTTGATCCCCAGTACACGATCACATCTGCCCGGTTCTTCACCTCTCCAAGGGTGCAGGAAGGATATCCATTGTCAAAGATGGCAAGAAACGACGGGCCATGACAGATCGTTGCACAGTTATCCAGCATGCCTCCGGCACAGTCCATCAACCGTGCTGCTGCGGCATGTGCTTCGCAGCTTGTTGACCCGAAACCGTACATCAGGGGTTTTTTCGCAGCGATAAGATGCCTTGCCACCCAGTCAAAGGCCTCTTCATATGATATCTCCTTCATCGACCCGTCCGGTTGCCGGAGACGGGGACGGACTACCCGGTTTTGATCACTACGATGTTTGAAGATTTCATACCCGATGGAACATGCATTCTCCACGTCGATGATTTCTTTTCCATCATCAGATACGATAACCCTGATATCATCGCAGCTGCATCCGCAGTACGGACATCCGACACTCTCAATTATTCGTGACATGGATCACCATCTTTCCACATCCCGACAGAACGGAGAAGCAGTTCCAGTGGCGGCACGATCCGATCTGTTGGTGCCGGCCGGACCGTGACGGGAAATCCGCTGTACAGGGGTGCTCCGGTCGACTGGGTCTGTGCAGGCACTACCTGGTTGGCCCACACTCCCTGACGCATCATGCACAGCCCGCTTTCACACGTCTGGACAGCAATGATCGCCTTTGCAATAACAGAACCATAATCACTCGTCACCCTGACATGCATCTGCGGAGTAATACACAGGAAATCCATGTCGAGTTCATTCATCTCGATAACACTGCAGGCATCGAAATACTCGGGAGACATCTTGCCAATCTCCAAGGCAACACCTTCTTCAATCGAGCGTTGCGTAATCAGGGTCAGCGGGCGGAGATCCTTCATCGGATCTCACAGGTTTGTCCGGACAGGTCGGGTATACGCATGATCATACTGGCAGAAACCGGGTTTTTATGTGCATTGTGATGAGAGTACTGTAGCCAGCCATATGAGGCAGAATGTGCCGGGCTTCACAATCCGGCAATATGGCTCCCTTCCATACAGGATGGTTACTCAGAAAGGGACATATATCTTTCCGATAAGAAAAAATTGGTGATTTAGAGGGGAAGGAACATGCTGCGGCTGTGGCGATATCACTCTTCTCCAAGCATCTCCTTTGCAATAACATAGGGATTCTTTGGAATTTCTCCCATACTTTTATTCGCAAAAAATGTATGAGGGTGTATCTCTTTGAGCTGGTCCAGGGAGAGCCTGCTGACTATCTCCCTGGCAACAGTTTCCGCTTCACTACTTTTCCCGGGGTGGATCAGGATGTATCCCATCCTGATATGCATGACCATGGCCTCCACCAGTTCCTCATCTGTGAGGCGATCAAAGGGAGTGTAGGATGGTCGCGGGGGTCCGGATGTCATCACTCCCCCTTTTTCTGAGCCATATGAATCGTGGATTCACCATATGCAGAACGCATCATACCGGTCTGAAAGATGTCAAGTCCGGCTTCTTTGCATATCTGTTCATATGCACCCCTGTTTTGAATAAGATGATACCGATTGTGGATTCCCAATTCCAGTTCATACAGGCCTTGTGAACCGGTTCCCTCCGATTCACGGCTGCACCAGTGATTTGAGACATATAATCCGCCTTCATTCAGAGAAGCAGCAATACGGCTGATCGTCTCACTGAGCCGTTCCTGACAGGGATACAGGGCATGTGATGCAAGGAAGATATCATAGGAATTCCCTGTACCAACATTGAGATCAGAACAGGGAGTGATTCTATTTACCATGCCAAACCTGTGGATGTTCTCCTGCAGAAGGGTGGAACCCGGGGGATGGAAGACCGTTGCGGTCAGATCCGGATGAATCTGACAGGCCGCTATCGCATACAGACCATGCCCGGATCCCAGTTCAAACATCCGGGTCGCACGAGAAAAACCATCCCACCGGGATATAACAGTGGTGACATTCTGGACCATTCCCCTGATCTCCTGCTCGGCAAGTGATGCAGCACTATACTGATTCTTCGCGAGAAAGGAGGTTTTCCCTTCGGGATGAGTGAGATACTCATCCAGTCCGTCCCAGGGTGTCTCTTTCTCTGAAAGAGCAAGGATCACATCTCCCTGATAATAGAGGCTCGTTGAAACGAAATGCAGGTTCGCTGAAGGAGAAATACCGTATGAATCCTCATGCCTTCTGACAAGGTCTAGATAATACAGCATCCCCACCAGGCTTGCGATATATTCACGGGTTATTCCGGTCCCGGCACTGATCTCATCGAGGGTGGATGATCCGTTTGCTGCCATCCAGTCGAAGATCTTCAGTTTCAAGGCTGCCCGTATCACCATGAATTCTTTATACACCTGGATGAGATCATCCACGATCTCAATAACCGGCAGTTCAGGAAGTTTTACCAGTAGTTCTGTTGAATTCGCCATATTTTCTCCGGATTGTCAGGAATCGGACACGGACCACCGTCCGGTGGGCTGATGAGGATTTACGTTTAAAAAAATTAGTTTGCTTTGAGGAAGAGGTTCCCGTAGATAACTTCTCCCTTCTTTTTGTCTTTTCTCTCTCCAAGATCGCCGATATACTGATCAAATGTGTAGGTCTGGCCGTCCACTTCCTTCTCAACCGTTGCGATCTTTTTGAATCCCGGCAGCGGATAGAGGATCTTCCCAAGGACATAGGCATCACCCTTGACCATCTGGCCACCAACCCGTCCTTCCACATCACCCTTGATAATGACAGTCCCGCCATCAGCATGAGTCAGAACATGGATAAAGACATCACCCTCGATGATGATGGTTCCACCAGTCATGGCAGTTCCGATATCGTTACCGGCTTTTCCTTTCACCCGTATCAGGCCGCCGCTCATCCCACGCCAGTCACCACGGTATGCACTGCCAATATAATTCGTGACATCACCCTCAATGGTGATCTCTCCGCCTTCCATCGCGATTCCGAGGAACGCATCTGCAGTTCCCCTGACAGCGATCTTTCCGCCCCGCATCCAGGCACCAACGTACATGTCGGTATCGCTGTTGATGACGATCTCTCCGGCGGTCATCTGCTGGCCCCATCGCTTCATCTTGCGGACATTGCCGTTCACGACGATCTTCGTCTCTGACGCGGTGGCTCCGGGTTTCCCTTCAAACCTGAAGAAATCACCCAGTTTCCAGACAACCTTTCCTTCGTGGGCTGGGAGATCAGCAATCTGTGCAAGGGTCTTTCCGGCAAAATTATCCGGAGTGACACTATAACACTCGAGGTACAGTTCCGGTGACTGTACAAGGGTCATTGTAACGGTTTCCATCTCTTTTACCTCAGGCTACTTCCACTTCGATTGCACGCGGGTTGTGTACGTGTTCATCAAAGACAGCATAATTCTCAAGGTTTACGGTATAGCTCTTGGTGAACTTTTCTTTGATGTCCCTCATTACCTGTGCATTGTCAGGCATGGTGACTTTGGTCCAGAGAGTGTACTTATGCGGCTCATAGGTAATAGTGCCATCCTGCACAACAATCTGCCCTTCCTTGAGAGTGTAGGCAGTCCTGCTGAATGCCTCTTCAATCAGTTCAGGATCGGCGGGCATTTTTGTCGGATCAAGGTTGTAGATGGCAACATTTGCATCTGTACCGGCCTGCAGGCTTCCATAGATATGTGAAAGCCCAAGGGATTTTGCCGGACCTGCACGGGTCATCATCGCAATATCGTAGAGACCAAGTTCACGGTCGAGTTCACCGATGTAGGAGTTGTTCAGGACCCTTTCTTTGTTCTTCATCGTGTCAAGGGTTGCTTCTCGTGCCTTTCGGGACATGAGCCACTTGATGACCCGCGGGTACCGCGTGAACGGTCCGGCATTCGGATGATCAGTGGTGATGTGGACACGCATCAGGTCTTTTGCAAAGAGTCCAAGTTCAAGGCCGATAGCCCACTGGATGCCGCAGACAAAGACATCCTTGTCATACACATACGGAACGACTCCGGAACCGGTCTCCAGTTCAACATCCACGTTCGCCCACTTGATATGGTTCAGGGTGTGCAGGTGGTGCTCGAACGGTCCGTCAGCCGTCATCGTGGTGGTCTCATCAAGGGTGACCGCACCGAGGTCGACCGTGATATTGTCACTCTTGTTGACGTAGTCCATGACCTCCTTTGAAGCCGAAGCAAACGATCCCCAGCCGGTTCCTTTGTAGCAGAAGAACTGGAGATGGGTGTTGTGCAGGACCTGGTTTCGCCCGAATTTGTTCTTTGCCTTGTACCCGCTTGCAAGTTTGAGGGTTTCGATGGTGTGTTCATAGTTGCCGGGATTGCCAAGGTTGTTCCCATGCAGATGAACAGAATGTGGCAGTCCCAGGTACTCATTCGTCTCTATAAGGCCTTTGATGATCTCAGCCGGAGTAATATCGAAGTAGGGGACCGGGTCATGAATATCGACGCAGTTCTCCCCCCATGCCCATGCCTCAGTGCCACCGGGGTTGACGACCTTGATCCCTATCCCGTAGGTGGATTTCAGCAGCCAGGCAACATAGGCTGCGTTGTTCTCGATCTCTTTGTTTTTAAGATACTCAAGGCAGAACCAGTTGTTCCCGAAGACCGGCATAGCAGACTGGTCGATGATCGGAGTGTCCCTGAACTCCTCGTGGACGTGAGGGGCAAGGAGCGGGGGCATGGCTGCCTCGTTTGTAAAGGTGTACCCCATACGGGCATACGCATACCCGGTTTTCCAGGTGGACGGAATGGAAAAGCCCATCTCCATATGCTTGCCCTGTTTGACGATGCCACCCCGGTAGTCACCACGGAAGAGCTTGTCTTCCGGCCGCATCATCCGGCCGGTGTTGACCTTGGGACCCGATACATGGGTGTGGATATCAACACCGCCGGCCATGACGGTCTTTCCGGCCGCATCGATGGTTTTTGCTTTTGATGAGACCTTATCAACGATCTTCCCGTCCTTGATGCAGATATCTGCCTTGTCTCCCTTGATTCCGGTTATTGGATCAAAGACATGCCCGTTTTTGATGATGATTTCTGACATCTTCAGGCCTCCTGTGCATTCAGCTCATCCAGCCGGTCAGCGATCTTGTTCAGCAGCTCCTCATCAGTCAGAAGCCCCTGTGCATCAATAACCTGTCTGAACTGGATTGGCACGTTGTCCATCCGGTAGACGATACCTCCCGTGTCCACCCCGCAGATACATACCGGGATATGCAGATCAGAGATCTCCGAAGCCATGTTAATACTTGGATCGATGGTGACCCAGGGATGCTTTTTCAGGTGTTTAACTGCAGGAATGGGGAAATGAGCACCGGCATCAGTTCCGATGTTAATGAACATATCCACTTCATCACGCATCGCCATGTCCACAGAACTGGTCTCACCCGGATTCATGTGAGCATATTTCTTCTTTGTCAGGTCAAGGCAGTAGGGAAATCCGAATGTCCATGACCAGACGACGCCGGGGCCTGCGATGTTATAATGCCCTCGCATCGCCATGATCGTCCATTTTGCCACCTTATTCAAGTCACGGGTGAGTGAGATTGCAATGTCGATGTTATGGTTCCGGCCATCAGTGTGGGTCAGCCCCATGCCAAAGAACGTGGTTCCAAACCGTGCATTCTTCATAATCTCTGCAACCTGAAGGATCTGTTCTCTTTTGATTCCGGCGACCTCATCAGGAAGAGCGTCGGCATGACCGTTGACAACCATCCTGAATGCATTGAAGAGTTCGTAATCGTGACCCTGTTTCACCTGCAGGTGGATGTCTGCGACATTGGCGGTATCCGTGAACCGGGGATCAATGACGATGACAGTACGCTTCTTCTGTCCTTTTCCGGTGAAGAATCCGCGGGGGAAGATGGAATAGCGGGACATGTGCCGGGGGTGGGCATGTGCAGGGTTGGAACCCCAGTACACAATCACATCAGCACGGTTCTTGACTTCTCCAAGAGTGCAGGAAGGATATCCGTTGTCAAATATGGCAAGGAATGATGGACCGTGACAGATAGTTGCACAATTATCCAGCATCCCACCAGCTGTTTCCATCACACGGGCTGCTGCTGCCTGTCCTTCACAGTTGGTTGATCCAAATCCGTACATCAGGGGTTTTTTTGCCTTGTACAGGTGCTGGGCGGTCCACTCGATCGCTTCCTCATATGTGATATCCTTCATGGACCCGTCAGGCTGGCGAAGGCGTGGCTTTCTGATCCGGTGGTCTGAACTCCCGTGCTTGAAGATTTCATTCCCGATAGCACAGACATTTTCGACTTCCAGCACCTTCTTTCCATCATCAGAAACGGTTACTCTCACATCGTCGCAGGAACAACCACAGTACGGGCATCCCACATTCTCAATTACCTTCGGCATTTTTACTCACCCTTCCACATACCGACAGCACCCTGTACGAGTTCAAGTGCGGTTTTCAGTTTTTCGTCCGGTGCCGGCTCAACGGTGACCGGAAACCCGCTGTACTGGGGAGCTCCCGTTGACTGGGTCCGGGGAGGAACCACCTGGTTTGCCCATACTCCCTGCCTGATGTGACAGAGACCGGGATACACCGTCTGCCTGGCAAGGATTGCCTTGACAACGACCTGGCCACTTTCACTTGTGACACGGACATTGGTATTTTTTAAAATCCCGAGTTTTTTCATATCCTGCTCATTCATCTCGATGACATTGCAGGCTTCGTAGTATTCCGGAGATGTCTT
>CAZXRT010000045.1:1674-10075 GCA_964642535.1 uncultured Methanospirillum sp. | reverse complement strand
GACCGGTACCGGGAGAGTCTCTGCGGATCCAGTCCGCCCTGAGTCCCGACACCGGATATATCAAGCAGAATGCATCCTTCAAAAGAATATCTGCCTGCACTTTCCAGAAAAGGAAGGGGATCGGTGAGAGAGGGGAGCATTCTTCCCTCTTTCATGTCAACCGAAAGATATCCACTCCTGTAGAGGGACAGATCAGGTCCGGCTGTTTCCGTGCCGATGACCGTGATCACCCGGGGGTGCACCAGCAGATCAGCAGGAGTTCTGCATCCGCGATCCAGCATCAGGAGAGAGACCCGATCCGCGAGGGAGGGAATCAGCAGATCATGATCTCCTGTCCCGGAAATCCGGTCCAGGTCAGCAATATAGAGATACCGGGGCTGTATCTCCTCCAGGTACCGGACCGGCTCTGAGCAGGAGGCAAGAGGGGTGACAATGGGACGGTACTCGTCCCGCATACCGCTCTTTCCATGCACAATACGCCCGCCTTTCAGGTCTGTCGCAAGGATAAGGTCCATATTCAAACGTAATCACTATTTAGATACCGGTTGCATAAAATGTATGCAGTTATTAGTCAGCCCGGCAAGCATCGATGAGGCAAAAAATGCCCTTGCTGCCGATATTGTTGACGTAAAACGCCCTGAGGAGGGATCGCTCGGCGCCTCTTTTCCCTGGATAATCAGGGCGATTAAAAACCTCACCCATAAGCCGGTCAGTGCAGCCATTGGGGATTTTGATTACAAACCCGGGGGAGCCTCCCTGACTGCCCTGGGCGCAGCTGCCGCAGGGGCAGATTTTATCAAGATCGGACTGATGTTTGATGGGAAGGAAGAGGCCGCAGAGATGGTCAGATCGGTTGTAAGGGCCGTGAAAGACTCATATCCGGAAAAAACCGTTGTGATTGCCGCATATTCGGACTGGGAACGGCTGGAAACCATCTCTCCATTTGACCTGGTTCCCATCGCGGCAAAAGCCGGGGCAGATATCACGATGGTTGACACCGGAATCAAGGACGGAAAATCCACGTTTGAATTCATGAACGAGGCCGATCTTACCAGGTTTACCCGGATGAACAGTGATCTCGGCATAAAAACCGCGATTGCCGGATCTCTCAAATTTGAAGATATCGAGATCCTCAAGAGGATCAATCCCGATATCATCGGAGTCAGGGGGATGGTATGTGGTGGTGATCGCAGGGCGAAGGTCAGGGAAGAACTGGTCATGAAAGCCGTCAGCCTGGTTCACTAACATGTATCTGGAAAAACTGACTGCACCCAAAGGACTCACATTTGATGATGTACTGCTGGAGCCGGCAGCATCCGAGATAGAACCAAACCAGGCCACGGTAACCACCCGGTTTTCACGAAATATCCCACTCAATATACCCCTGGTCAGTGCAGCCATGGATACGGTCAGTACCTCTCCGATGGCTATCGCCCTTGCCCGGGCAGGAGGAATCTCGGTCATTCACCGGAACATGTCAGCCGAGGAAGAGGCTGAAGAGGTCAGGGCAGTCAAACGGGAAGCCGAGATCATCGAGCGTGATGTCCTGACCGTGGGACCGGATGTGACGGTCACTGAAGTGGACCGGCTGATGTCAATTCACGGGATTGGGGGAGTCCCGGTGGTCGATAATGAAAGAGTCATCGGCATTGTGAGCAGGAGGGACATCAGGGCGATTGCAAGCCGGCGGGGAAGTGAGAAGGTATCTTCCATCATGACCCATGAGCCGCTGGTGGCAAGCGAGTCGATAACAATCGACGAAGCGTTTGACATGATGTACTCACGCAAGGTGGAACGGCTCCCGGTGATAAACGCAGAAAACCACCTTATCGGGATCATCTCAATGCAGGATCTCCTTGAAAAGAGTCAGTATCCTACAGCCATCAGGGATCACAACGGTAATTTAAGGGTTGCAGCATCGGTAGGCCCGTTTGATCATGCCCGTGCCATGGTCCTGGCTGAAGCCGGCGCTGATGCGATCGTTGTCGACTGTGCGCATGGACATAATCTGAACGTGGTCAGGGGAGTGAAGGAGATCAAGGCAAGCCTTTCCTGTGACGTGGTTGCAGGAAATATTGCAACCCGGGCGGCCGCTGAAGCCCTCGTTGATACTGTTGACGGTCTGAAGGTGGGGATCGGACCCGGCTCCATCTGCACGACCCGGGTTGTCGCGGGAGTGGGAGTGCCACAGATAACCGCCATCGCCCAGGTTGCCGAGGTGGCTGCCCCGGCAGATGTTCCCGTGATCGCTGACGGAGGTATCAGGTACAGCGGTGATGTTGCCAAGGCCATCGCAGCGGGTGCTGACTCAGTTATGATGGGGAATATGTTTGCCGGGACCGATGAGGCCCCTGGTTCCCTGGTGACCATCCAGGGAAGAAAATACAAGCAGTACCGGGGGATGGGGTCACTCGGAGTCATGAGTTCAGGGGTCTCCAGTGATCGGTACTTCCAGAAAAAGGAGATCGGAAAGACAAAGTTCGTCCCTGAAGGAGTGGAAGGAGTCACCCCGTATGTCGGCCCGGTTCAGGAGGTGATCTACCAGATGATCGGAGGACTGAAATCAGCAATGGGATATACCGGTTCGGCAACCATCCAGGAGATGCATACCAGGACCCGGTTTATCAGGATCACCCAGGCGGGATATCTGGAAAGCCATCCCCACAACATTACCATCACGGACGAAGCACCCAACTATCGTCTCTGATATCCCAAACTTTTTTAGTCTATTGATACTTACACTAAGTTAGTGGAAGAGGAGCAGGAAGATCTCTCCCGGTTGCTCGACATTCTGGGTAACCGGAACCGGCGACGGATCATCGAGTTACTTCGTGATAAACCCTGCTTTGTCACCGAGATATCAGAACGACTCACGATATCTCCGAAAGCTGTCATCGATCATCTCCAGATGCTTGAAGAAGCCAGTATCCTCGCATTCAGACATGATGAGCGGCGCAGGAAGTATTACTACCTGGCACACGATATCAATATCCAGGTACATCTGAACAAAGAACAGCAGGGACTCGTTCCCCTTGTTCTGAGTCAGGACCAGAAGTTCATCATCTCACTCCTGAAACTCTGGCAGATGATCTCATCCCGGGAAGAGCTTGCACTCAGGCTCGAAGAGCTGGAACGTGAGATCGATCAGCAGATAGGGGATGTACTCAGACAGGGGAAACTTGCCGGAAGCGGTGAGAACAGCCTGATGGTGGCCGTGGCTCTTGCGCATGGAGCACGGACAATCCAGGAGATCTCACATCTGACCAGCCTGCAGGTTTCGCAGGTCCAGAGGGCTGTTGATGAGTTGATTGAACAGGGAATCGCTTGCAGGACAGGATCGAGCTTTCGTCTCAGAGGTAATTATGCCGAACAATCCGTATGATGACCTGCTTAAAAATCTCGCACGGTTGATCGAACAGGTCACCGGCCTTGAGCAGAACATGCAAAACCTCCGGAATATTGAAGCAGATACTCCCCATATCATCGGCTGTGCAATTATTACCGGAGGATTACCACAGAACCAGGAGATTCCCTTTTCACGACCTCTTGAAGTGCAGTATGAGATCATTGATGCAGGAGAAGTTGCTTACCTGACCGTTGCACTCCCGACTCATGTTGCAGGTAATCCTGATGTTACCATAACTGAAGAAACGGTTCTCATATCGACAGCCGGGTCCCGTGCGCCCATCCAGCTTGGATTCCGGGTAGTCCCGGATTCATGCTCACTCGTCACCAGAAACGGTGTCGTCGATCTCACGCTTGTAAAAGAGCCGGCTCTTTAAAGAGAGCGGATATTTCCGTCTTTTTTTCGGAGTACCGATACCGGTGCTTACGGCAGTCATTCCTTATCAACCGGTGCGATCAACCATCTGGGTATGATCGTGGTGATCGGTGGAGGGCCTGCGGGGAGATATGCAGCCATGAGGCTTGCCGGTTCGGGAAAGGACGTCACCCTGGTTGACCGGCGCAAAGAAGGCCTTGGTGGGCAATGTCTTCATCAGGGTTGTATGATGATCTGTGCCCTCAACGATGTGGCACGAACCATGGAGCATCTCGGTGTTCTTCACCGTGCCGGAATTATCAGTGATATTCCCCCCATCAAATTCCCGGTTCTGGTCAGCAGGATGCAGGAGATTATCGGCACGATTGCAGGGGTCATTGCATCTGAAACCACCGATGCCAAGGTGACGATCCGCACCGGAGAGGCAACGGTCTCCGGGAGGGACGTCATGATTGATGGAGAAAAGATCCCGGCTGAATCGATCATCATCGCAAGTGGTTCCCGCCCCATCCTCCCCGATATTCCCGGAATCTCACTGCCCGGAGTATACACCGCCCATACGATCCTCACCGTTCCTCATCTCCCGAAAAAACTGATCATCATCGGAGGAGGTGCTATCGCGGCTGAGATTGCCTACATTTTTTCCGTCTTCGGAACCACGGTCACCATCCTAGCACGCAGTACCCTGCTTCGAAGTTTCCCGCAGGGACTTGTCAGAGAGGCACGAAAAGATCTGCACCGGGTCAGGATCCTGGAGCATACCCGCGTCACCCGGATTTGTGGTGAAACACGGGTATCCGGCATTGTCGCCATCGACAAAGATGGATCTGAATATACGATAGATGCAGACACAGTACTGCTCGCTGCAGGGATGAAAGCAGAAATATCCGGGTTTTCCGGCTTTGACCTCACTCCAGAAGGATTTATCAGAGTAACCGATGGGATGGAGACGTCTGTTCCCGGTGTCTATGCTGCAGGGGATGTCACGGGATCATCATGGCTTACCCCGCTCGCCAGACGAGAGGGCAGGATTGCAGCGGATTCAATCCTTGGCCTTCCACCTCCTGAAAAACTGAAAGCCGTGCCCCAGGCGATCAAACTTAGGAATGATCTCGCCTGGTGCGGTGAACAGGGGGATGAGGGGCTCAGGATAACCATTCCCTCTCCGGCAGGGCCGGGCAGTTTCTGGGCGGTCCAGGATCGGGCAACCGGGAGAGGATCGATGAGTATTGATCCTGAATCAGGATCAATGCAGGGTATGCTGGAAGCTTCCCCGTATGCATCCGTGGTCGCCTCGTATCATGCCCTCCTGATCAACAATCATGAAACCATCGACAAGATGGAACGGTATATTGAAGTGCATCCTTCAGCTGACGGAACGGGCTGGATGGCAAAATACCTTGCCAGCCAGTTCGGACATGATAAAAACGAATAAATGGAGGAACCGGTCAGAAAACAACCGCCTGCCGGTCTGAGATCCCGATCCCCTGTCCCTCAAATGAGGAGGCAGAAACCTTCCGGTCCCGATACTCGGTGAACTGGTGGAGGCTGACCGTGAGATCGCGGGTGAAAGCAAAATACCCGATCTGTGTACTCTGACAGAGTTTCATTGCCATATCCATCAGACCCCGGGGATCCGGTCTTGTCTCACCAAGCCAGATATGGAAGATATTTCCCCCGTCAACGATCGGGAAGAAGACATGCTCGATCTCTGCACGACGGGCAAGAGTCACATCGGCACCGGGAGCCACGTGAGTGCCGTTGGTATAGTATATCGGTAAATCCCGGGTTCCTCCGAGATGATCCAGGGCATAGGAAAGATTCCCCTTGATGACCTGTTTTGCATGATCATGATACTCATGGTTCAGCAGGTCGGCAACAGCAAACCGCTGACCCGTTGTCTCGGCAGGTGTCCGGGCCAGGGCGATGGTCATCCCATGTTTTTCAGTAATTTCCCTGGCATACTGCTCCATCACAGTCATGGTGTACACTGCCAGTCTGAAAGCATCCTCACTCTCGTGCAATTGGGACCCGGTAAAGTGCTGGACCATCTCATTGAGACCCACCACCCCGATGGTGAAGACAAGGCCGTCAAAATCCACTGCCATGGCTCCCCGCTCTCCGGTGACCGGGTCCCGGGGACGTTGCATGGCAAAAGGCATTCTTCCGTTCTTGCCGATGAGATCCATCCACCTGACCTTGATCTTGAAGACCTCAACTGCCTCCTCCATCAGTGCCTTCAGCTCAGCCATCAGGCGGTTCTGATCACCTCCCGCCTTGTAAGAGGCACGGGGACAGTTCAGGGAGACGACTCCCCATGAACCCATCGAAAAGTGCATGCCATCTTCAAAGTACAGTTTTCGATCGAAATCCTTGTCCTTCTCTGCGACGGTGGAAAACTGGTATGCACAACACTGGTAACAGGAGATCCCCTCACCTGCTCCCCGGTATGCCGGAAGCTGATTGTCGTAATACGGAGTTCCGAACTTGGAAGCCAGTTCAAAGGTGAGCAGGTAGAGATCCGCGTACGAGGGAATATCCGGATGTGCCCTGTTAAACTCCTCATCCTCATGCATGAAATCAGGTTCGATGCTGATCTCAGGCTTGGGGAAGTTGAATGGTTTTCCCCAGTAATCCCCTTCCAGCATCACTTCCATCAATGCCTTGAACAGAAGCCGGACTTCCCTTTCAAACTCACCGTACGTTCGCAGGGCTGAGGATTTTCCATCCCACACCTTTCCTTTGTATACACATGGTTTGTCACGCCAGAGTTTTGGAACACCCGGAGATAGCTGAACCGAGGAGAAGACCAGCTGGCCGCCGCGTGCGACCATCATCTGGGTCATCTCGTATACAAACATCTGCATCAGCTGTTTCATCTCCCCATAGGGCATTTCTTCAAAGAATGGCGCCAAAAATGTGAGGAAATTGTAATAGCCCTGCCCTCCGGCAAAATTCGTCTGCGCAGAACCGAGGGCCTTGACTGCGTGCAGGACGGCAACCTCAGCACGATTTGCCGGACCCGCAACCGATGCCTTCGTACCATTTCCGTCCGGCATCAGACCGTAATACAGGAAATACCTGAGATCCCAGTCCTGGCAGAACGGCCGGCTCCCGAAATACTCGAGATCATGAATATGCAGGTCGCCACAGAGGTGACGGTCTGCAAGGTGGGGAGGAAGCTGAAGGAGGTACTGTTCCTTGCTTATCTTGTCTGCCTTCTTTTTATGCGAGGTCTCTGCATTTTCCTGCAGGTTTGCGTTGTCTTTCGCCTCAAAACCTCTCCCGACATCAATGAGGTGGGCATCATACACCGGTGTCCCCACCCGGGTACAGACGTTCCGGTACTGGACCATCCCCCTCTCAAGAAGAACGATGTTCATGATCTCCCGGATCAATGGTCCGGAAAGACTGCGAAGGCCGAGTTTTCTGATTCGATCCTCCACTTCCCGGGCAATATCCTGGGCGCTGTCCTCATCAGCGCCCTCATACCCATAGAACGTCTCAACAAGCCGGGTTTCCTTGACGATCTGCTGTGCAATCTTCTCCCGGTTCCAATCCAGGATATGGCCGTCGCTCGTGCGGACTGACGGCATTGCAGGGATGGCAATTCCATCAAGGGTGGTCTGTCTTGAAACTCTTCCCATTCCGCCTTCCTATACAAGGGCCAAAATTACACTCTCATTCACAGAATCTGAACTTCCGAAAAGCTCCTTAGTGGTAAGGAACGTTTTTCCCTTCTGGAGCACCGGTGCCTCCTGGACAAAAACGCCATTCATTCTCATCTCAGTCAGAGAAGCGACAGACGACATGTCTGCCACAGTAAACTCAATATTGTGCGAAGTGAGGAATTCCTTGAGAAGCTCACAACGCGGACAAAATTCGAGGGTATATACGATGAAGTCTGCCCCGTCTTTCATGGTTGACCCTTGTACCTAACATAGCATGACAAACCGTATATTTTGTTGCTTTGCATAAGAGGTCACGAATGGAGACGAAAGAGGGCTCATCCACTCTCTTTATGCCCGATGCCCTCGGATTTTATACACAGGATGGTTCGGCTTTTTGTTGCAGCAGAGATACCGGATGATATAAAAGACCAGTTTGCACAGGCGCAGGAGGCTATCCGCAGAAGCCGGGCTCGTCTCAGTCTTGTTGTTCCTGAGTATATGCATATCACTCTGAAATTCGTCGGTGAGGTGGAGGGATCCCGGCTAGACCCCATCATGGAGGCACTCTCTGCCATTCGAATGTCTCCTTTCACAATGGACATCGGAGCAATCACCCTGAACAGTCCCCGCTCTCCCCGGGTGGTCTGGAGTGATCTCCATGATCCCGGCGCCTGCCGGGACCTTGCAGGGAGGATTGATACAGCCCTGGTTCCGCTCGGGATCCCGGCAGAATCCCGGCGGTTCACCCCCCATATAACGATAGTCAGGATCAAACAGTTTCATCCGTCGATCTTTGAAGAAGTGGCAGCAATAAGCAGCTTCTGCTCAGGATCATTTCCCCTTGACCGGTTTGTCCTGAAAAAAAGTGAACTCACTCCAAACGGACCGGTCTATACCGATATCAGGGAGTTTATTCTGTGAACAGAGACCAGATGGGAAGAAGTGCCCT
>CAZXRT010000045.1:0-1574 GCA_964642535.1 uncultured Methanospirillum sp. | reverse complement strand
CTCCTGCTCAAGCAGTTTGTCAAGGCCGGCGGAGTCTATGGGTCAGATCAGATGACCGAGGGATTTGCCGGATATCTCTGTGAACTGCTCACCCTGTATTACCGGGGTTTTTCTCAGGTTATCCAGGCAGCAGCATCCTGGAAGAGCGGGCTGGTCATCGACATCGAAGGTCACCAGGAGAAGGAGTTTGACGACCCGCTGGTGGTCATCGACCCGGTTGACCCCCGGAGAAACGTTTCAGCCTCGGTCTCTCTGACGAAAATGCTCGAATTTACTGAACTGTGCAGAGGCTATCTTGAGTCACCCTCCCGGTGGTTCTTTTACCGTCCACCGATCTGTATCCTCACCCGTGATCAGGCTGCAGAAGAGATCGGGCGCCGGGGATCGTTTTTGTATGCACTCATGCTCCCGACACCCCCCCTTATCGAGGATATCGTCGTGCCCCAACTCAGAAAGAGTATGCATACCCTCATTGATCTCCTCCAGCGTCATGAATTCGTAGTTGCCAGGGCTGATGCCGCGATGCTGGAGGATCGATCCATGATCCTCTTTGAACTGCTGGTAGACACCCTCCCTGCAGTCAGGTATCACCAGGGTCCGCCAGCCCACGCAGCGGTCAATGCCAGGAAATTTCTGGAGAAGTATACCCATAACCGGGAGATATTCGCAGGACCCTTCATCAGGGACGGCCGATACGGAGTGGAGGTGGAACGAAAATTCCGAACCGTCCGTGAACTCTTCTCATCACGGGAAGTCTTCCAGACCGCACTGGGCAGGCACGTGAAGATGTCTATGGAGGAAGAATATGTCATCCTCTCAGGGATGGAGTGCTGGATGGAAGGAACCGAAGAATTCATGAGTGATTTTCTGATGAAGAGTTCGCCCCTGGTTAGAATCCGACGCCGTGAACAACAGGATCCGGTTGGAACAAACCATTCACCCGGATAGATTGGAAACTATTTACCTGTCTGAACCGAAACTCGTCCGAAATGATCTCCTCCGCAGCAAGGCTCATCCCACCTGCAATCTGCATCATTTTGCTTCTCACCCCTCTTACTGCAGGGACCACTGCACAGGAGTGGTTTGTGAACGGGAATGCCCTCTACAGTCAGCAGCGGTATGAAGAGGCGATCGATGCGTTCACCCGTGCAATAGAGAGCGACCCCTCGAACGCTGCAGCATGGTATAACAAAGGCGTCGCTTTATTCAAACTTGGCAAGTCGGATGAGGCAATTGCGGCTTATGAGGTGGCAATCGGCCTTGATCCAAGAAATGCGGATTACTGGTATAACAAGGGAAATGCCCTCTACAGTAAAAACCTCCTGGGTTCTGCATATGCTGCCTATGATGTCGCAATTCAGCTTGATCCTTCAGATGTTCAGGCCTGGATGGCAAAGGGGAATGTCCTGTCTGATCAGAGCCAGTATGATGAGGCGATCAGATCATTTGAAGCAGCAATTCAGATGGATCCGGAGAATGCCGAGGCGGTATTTGCCAAAGGGAATGCCCAGTACAGCAAGGGGAAGTATGAGGATGCCATCAGGTCATACGAAGTCGCTCTCCAGCATGACAGT
>CAZXRT010000044.1:1643-10321 GCA_964642535.1 uncultured Methanospirillum sp. | reverse complement strand
GATCCGGTTCTTGCTGATGCCATTGCAACTGCCGTCTGCAATGAGCTCACACCCGGTAACCGGTCCTGTCTTGAGAACATACCCGCAGGCATAGACGGGATATTCGCAGTTTTCGGAGAGGAATGTATCATCTGGGGAAAAATTCCGCCGATTGTGACGGCACATGTCAGAAATGACCTTATCACCGCCGGGTATGCAATATGAACAGATCTGCGTCCGATCGAACAGGAGAAGGATCTCTTCACGAATGATGGCCTGTCCTCCGGCAGGGAGAACAGATGTCTGGCTTATCTTCTCTGAAGATTCAGACTGAGCCGGATTCGTCGAGAATATCGGGACGTACCGGAGAGATCCCGTACATCGTGCCGCTCTCCTTTTTTTCGGAGATATCCTGACACTTCCGGGCAGGGCAGTCCCAGAATGGATAGGCACAGGACCGGTGGTTGTGATATTCAGAACATACTGCAACGCCTCTGAGATACCACAGGTACAGACAATGGGGACGGTTACTTCGGGGCTCCGGGTGGCCTTCTTCGCCATGGGTGCTTTCAGGCATATACAACTGAACGTTACTCCCGTAAGGTAATACCTTTTACCTTTAGGCGGATTATATGAATTTTTACAATAAAATCTTGTTGGTGATAAAAACCAAAAAAGGATTCAGATACCACACATCTACAGAGAGGCGATCTTTACAAATCACCCTGGCTCTGCCGGGTCTGCACGCATGGAGAAGGGTTCCTCACACGTGCTGAGGCCGGCTACACCCTCACCTGCTGCCCAATCAGAGCCGATATCTTCAGAATTACTTCAGGATGACCTCAAGGTCTTCGAGCAGCCCCTGAAGGTCTTCCTCATGCTCAACCTCCTGAGATATGATCGTCAGGATCATGTTGTAGGTGATGGGGTCTGTATCCTTGACGATCGCCATAAGGCGGTTGTATGTCTCAATCGCACATCTCTCTCCCTTGATATTCTGCTCAAGAATCTGACGGACAAAGGGATCAGATGGAACATCATACCCGCAGTTTGTCAGGTTGTACCATTCTTTCGGTTCAAGAACCGGAGTTCCACCCAGTTGGACGATGCGAAGGGCGATCATGTCAGCATGGGCCAGTTCTTCTGTTGCATGCTGGACCAGTTCAGCAATGACCGCATCCTTGGTCGGCCCCTTTACCACCTTTGATCCAATCCAGTACTGGTAATATGCCAGCCATTCATCACTGAGCGCCTTGTTGAGCAGGGATATCAGCTCGTCAACGTCCATATTGACGATCATGCGTCCTTTCGTTCCCATACTATACCCTTACCTGTCCTTCATGGTAAAATTTCTGGATCATCAGGTACCTCCAGGAGAAGATCATAATACCTTATATTCTCTGGATCAGATTCGCCATTACCTGAATAACCCCTTTATTTCCACTGGAGCGCGGGATGAAAATTCACGATTTACAAAAATATGAAAATCAGGAATCATTTGTCAAAAGTCAAACCAGAGGGCTCAAATACCATCACTCAGGAGATTCGGGGGCATGAGAATACAAGTCGGCCTCCACGCCAGTGCCCTCAAAAAATTTTATGCGCCATGATCTGGCGAAAACCTCTTAACTCCCGATCACTGAATTCTCCTCATGGTGAGTGATGTGCGTTTTCCTGCAACTCTTCTGCTTATCTTCATGGTCCTGGGGGTATCATCCGTCCTTGCGGATGTTCCTGTTGAAGGGATCGCCCAATACACCTATCAGTATCTGATCAACAATACCGAAGAATACCCTGAATATTCTTTTATTACCAGTAGTGAAATCTGGGGATTTGAGCAGCCTTCACTTGTCATCAACGGTTCTTTTGGCGGCGGATACAAGCTTGACGGATTTGTCCTGCATGCGATCAGGACGGCAGATCTAAGTGAGAAGATACAGGAGCAGCTCAGCGCCCCGGGAAAAGATACCCTGAACCTTTCACGGTATTTCACCACAGTCCCGGTTGCAACCTCTGACCTGCTTCTCCCTGTTTCCACCGGAATGGATTCATCAATCACCCTCAGTAACATCACAGTTGTTCTCCAAGTTCAGGAAATATACGGTTCAGATCTGAACGCGACAAAAGAGAAAACCATATTCCGGTATGAAAATGGTACTGCTCTGGAAGAGATGACCCGTGAGGAGGCAGATCAGTACCTGCTTATAGATGCAGAACCTGACCTTCTCCAGAGTTTCTGAACGGGGATATCATTCTGCCTGGCAGAATGGGGATCATCACTCCCGCCATGGGGATAAGATGATCCGAAATCCTGAAACAATTCTTCTCTTTGTCTGGTTTTTTCTTATACCAGCATTTTCAGCAGGTATAATCATCCTGATACTGGCAAGAAGGAGATTGCGGTGAGCCAGCTGGTATGGGCCCTTATCAGTGCCTTCATCCTTACCATCACCATCGAATACGCAGTTCTGCTCCTTTTCTTCAGGAGGAAACCCGTTTCTCTTCTGATCTATTCCCTCCTCATCAACGGTATCACCAATCCCCTGCTCAATTACCTGTATCTTTTCCATTATCCGACCCTCTGGGTCCTGGAGATTGGAGTGATTGCAACAGAGGTTGTTTTGATCCAACTGCTCTGTACCCTCCGATGGAGAATGGCATGTGTCATCTCAATCTGTATAAACTGCGCATCATTGTCGGGATGGATGATCCTGAGTTTTTTCCAGTAACTTCAGGTAAATGATAAGTCACAAATCAAATGCCACAAAAATCCATTATTTTGAGATATTTATTCCAGATATCAGAGAAATTCATTATGGTACACCTACAGTTTATGTAGTAGTGCAACCCAAGTTTGCACAATTATTATATAGAACTACATTGCAACAGTTATGGTGAACGCGTATGATTGATCCCGCAGATGAAAATGGCAGCCAGGAGTCGGGCAAGACCCGGGGCGAAGAGAATGAACTCATCTCTGAGGAATCTCCCCCCCAGGACGAGAAAACACCCATGGAACTCCTGCAGTCAGAGTATGATGATCTTCATGATCGCTATCTGCGGCTTGCAGCAGACTTTGAAAATTTCAGAAAGAGAAGTGCACGGGATATGGAGTACCGGACTTCATCTGCGATCGAGCGGTTTGCAAAGGACATGCTTGAGGTCGCAGACAGCCTGGATCGTGCCCTCACTGCTGAAGGGGGAGCTCATGAGGGGATGAGTCAGATCAGAAAACTCCTCGAACAGGTACTCGAACGGCAGGGAATCTCCCCATACGAATCATCAGGAAATTCCTTTGATCCCTCCCGGCATGAGGCGATCGCGTATGTTCCCTCAGAAAAGGAGGAAGGAACCGTGTGCGACGAGGTCTGCCGCGGGTACTGCCTGAACAGCAAAGTTATCAGACCAGCAAAAGTCACCGTATCACGTGGAAGCGAACCACAATAATCAGGAGAGAAAAATATGGCAAGTGAAAAGATTCTGGGTATCGATCTTGGAACCACCAACTCATGCATGTCCATCATGGAAGGCGGAAAGGCTGTCGTCATCCCCAACGCAGAAGGAGGAAGAACGACCCCTTCCGTTGTCGCCTTTACCAAGGATGGAGAGAGGCTTGTCGGAAGCCTTGCAAAGCGCCAGGCCATCACCAATCATCAGAATACCATCATATCAGTCAAGCGTGACATGGGAACTGACAAGAAGTTCACCATGAACGCAAAGAAGTTCAGTGCGCAGGAGATCTCCGCAATGATCCTCCAGAAACTGAAATCTGATGCTGAAGCATACCTGGGAGAGGAGATCAAGAAAGCCGTCATCACGGTTCCGGCATACTTCAACGATGCACAGCGCCAGGCAACGAAGGATGCAGGGACGATCGCCGGTCTTGAAGTGATGCGTATCATCAACGAGCCGACCGCAAGTGCTCTTGCATACGGCATTGACAAGGAAGAGGACAAGACCGTACTCGTCTATGACCTGGGTGGCGGAACCTTTGATGTCTCTATCCTGACCCTCGGGGACGGGGTATTTGAGGTCAAGGCAACTGCCGGAAACAACCACCTGGGTGGTGATGACTTTGATAAACTCGTCATCGATTTCCTTGTCGAGGAGTTCAAAAAGAAAGAAGGTATCGACCTGACCAAGGATCCGATGGCCATGCAGCGGCTTCGTGATGCTGCGGAGAATGCAAAGATAGAACTTTCACAAAAGCAGAAGACGAATGTCAACCTCCCGTACATCACTACCGATTCATCAGGCCCGAAGTTCCTGGATATCGATCTGACCCGGGCAAAGTTTGAACAGCTGATCGGCAGCCTTGTTGAGAACACCATCACTCCGGTAAAACAGGCGCTTTCTGACGCAGGAATGACCCCGTCAGACATCGATCATGTTCTGCTTGTGGGTGGATCAACCCGTGTCCCGCTCGTCCAGCAGAAGGTCAAGGATATCCTTGGCAAGGAGCCGGACAAGGGCATCAACCCTGATGAGTGTGTCGCAGTCGGAGCAGCTATTCAGGGAGGAGTGCTTGCCGGAGAGACGAGTGATATCGTCCTTCTCGATGTAGCGCCCCTCACTCTCTCCATTGAGACCCTTGGCGGTATCGCAACCCCGATCATCGAGCGGAACACCACCATTCCGACAAAGAAAAGCCAGGTCTTCTCCACCGCAGCTGACAACCAGACATCGGTTGAGATTCACGTGGTTCAGGGAGAGAGAAAACTGGCAGCAGACAACTTCACGCTCGGAAAGTTCATGCTCACCGGCATTCCCCCGGCCCCCCGCGGTATCCCGCAGATTGAGGTCACCTTTGATATCGATGCAAACGGTATCATCCATGTCTCGGCCAAGGACCTTGGAACCGGAAATGAACAGGCGATCACCATCAAGGGCAGCAAGAAGCTCTCTGATGATGAGATCGAGCGGATGGTCGAGGACGCCAAGAAGTTTGAGGCCGAAGATTCCAAGAAGAAAGAAGAGATCGAGATCCGAAACAGTGCGGACATGGCAGTCTTCTCTGCAGAAAAACTTCTGAAAGAATCTGAAGACAAGATCGACGAGGAAGACAAGACCAAAGTTACCGAAAAGGTAGAAGAGGTCAAGAAGGCGCTCGAGGGCACCGATTCCGAAGTGATCAAGAAATCGATGGAAGACCTGACTGAAGCAGTCTACGCGGTTACCACCAAGATCTACCAGAAGGTTCAGCAGGAACAGGCAGCTTCGCAGAATGCAGATTCCGGTGCACAGGGATCGGGTTCTGCAGATGACAACGTTGTCGATGCTGATTTCACCGAAAAGAAGGAGTGATTCTGACTCATGGTTGCGGGCGACTACTATGACAGGCTCGGCGTATCCCGTACTGCCGACGATAAGGAATTAAAAAAAGCATACCGCAACCTTGCCCGCAAATACCACCCTGACGTGAACAAGGATCCCGGGGCAGAAGAGAAGTTCAAGGAGATTAACGAGGCATACAGCGTCCTCTCTGATTCCCAGAAACGTGCCCAGTATGACCAGCTCGGGCATGAGAACTTCACCAACGCTTCCCGCGGATCGTACGGAGGGGGAGGATATAGTGGCGGATTCAACGCCGACTTTTCCGGATTCGGAGACATCTCCGATATCTTCGGAGATATTTTCGGAGGATTCGGAGGAGGCAGATCCCGCGGGCCGCGTCGCGGGGATGATCTCCTCATGCGACTGGATGTCACCCTTCGCGATGCGGTATTCGGCCTTGACAAGGATATCGACGTGATGCATGCCGAGGCCTGTGAAGCCTGCAAGGGGACGGGCAGCGAGAATCAGAATCTGAAAAACTGTCCGAAATGCGGAGGAACCGGCCAGGTCAGGCAGCAGACGCAGACACCCTTTGGGAATTTTGTCAGACAGAGCACCTGCGATCTCTGTCATGGGCGGGGAAAGGTTGCAGAAAAACCCTGTTCAACCTGTCGCGGGACCGGACATACCAAGGTCAGGAGAAAGGTGGCAGTCCACATCCCTGCCGGGGTTGATACCGGCATGAGACTGCGCCTGGAAGGGTACGGAGAGGCGGGAGACTCCGGTGCACAGCCGGGAGATCTGTATATCGAGATCCATGTGCGGCCCGATAACCGGTTTGTCAGGGAAGGCGACAACCTTGGAACCAAAGTCCAGATCTCACCTGCCCAGGCCGTACTGGGCACGATCGTTGAGATTGAGACGATTGATGAGCGAAAACTCGAGGTGAAGATCCCTGCAGGAACCCAGGGAGGAAAACGGCTCCGGGTTTCAGGAGAAGGAATACGCAGACGTGGCAGGCACGGAGACCTGCTGGTCCTTGTGGAAGTCCTGATTCCGAAGAATGTCCATGGCGAGGTGAAGGAACTCTATGAGAAGATCCTCGAGATGGAAGGACATCGGCAGGTGAAGAATGACGGGGAGAAGAAAGGGTTTTTTGAATCCATTCTCGGAGGATAACCTGCAATCTCCCAAATAACAGAATTCACCCCCATCTTTTATCAAAACCCTTAATTGTATTTAAGCGTAAAGATCGTACTATGGGTTCCCTCCTGCTGGTTGACGATGCCGGTTACATGAGACGCCTCGTCGGAATAATGGCGAAAAAGGGAGGGCATGAGGTTATCGGTGAAGCAGACACCGGCCAGAAGGCAATTGAACTCTTTACCCAGCTGAAACCGGACCTGGTTATTCTTGATATCCTGATGCCTGACATGAACGGGCTTGAGGTTCTGAAAAAACTCAAGGAGATGGATGCCGGCGCCCGTATCCTGATGTGCACCGCATCAGAACAGTCAAGCCATGTTCAGGAAGCATTAAACTCTGGTGCCGCCGGATACGTAGTAAAACCGTTCACCCAGGAAGTGCTGAACGGAAAAATTGCCGACGCCCTGGCCTCGTGATCGGGTTTTTTAATAGTAGCATCCTTCACGATCCTTTATTTTTCTCCGGCACAACTCATACGGAGTGAAACTGATCTTTGAATTCTGGGGAGAACACCCGGATATCCCCCGCTCTGAGATTTCATGCCTCGGAACCGTCATCGATCACCGGCCCCAGGTTGCGGTGGCCGAGGTCCCTGACATCCGGGCGCTTCATCGCCTCGCATACACGCATCGTGTCCTCCACTACCGGGGAGAATGCCCTGCTGATGAGCAGTCATTTGTCAGGATGCTCTCTGAACTTAATCTTACTGCAGAGCGCCCTTTCTGTGGAAGGGTGAAAAAGATGGAGGGGAACCTGATGCAGTCCCCTTCCACCCGGCTGGAAGCCATCATCGGCAGACAGATCAAGGGAACAGTATCAGTTTCAGCCCCTGAGATCATCTACCGGGCGATCATCTCTCATGACCGGATCTATTTCGGGGAGGTGATCTGGGAGATCGATCGGGGACCATACCATGAGAGAAAACCCGGAAACCGGGAATTTTTCCATCCCGGAGTGATGATGCCCCGGATGATCCGCTCCCTGGTCAACCTGGCACATGCCATGCCTGGAGAGGTGGTCCTTGACCCCTTCTGCGGGACGGGTGGAACACAGATAGAAGCTTCGATACTCGGGTGCAGAGTCATCGGAACTGATGCTGACCCGGCGATGATCCGGGGAACACGTCTGAATCTGCCCGGGTCCGATGCCATGATTGCTGATGTCAGACACCTGCCTTTCCCGGACAATTCCGTGGATCACGTGGTATCAGACCTTCCCTACGGCCAGTCGGTCTTCATCATCGGATCAGGCCTTGATGATCTGTATACCCATGCCCTTGGCGAGATGAAACGGGTCACCAAACCCGCCAGCAGGTCGGTGATCGTGACACACCGGGATATCCGACCTCTCGTATCCTCATTCTTTTCCATCGCAGAATATTTTGAGCAGCGTGTTCACAAAAGCCTCACCCGCCGTATCCTGGTGATACAGAACTTGTGAGGGCAGAATACCTATATCAGCAGAGTATTCCCATAAAATGATCTGAGAGGCTGCCACGCAGAACTATACACCATGGCATTCACATTTTTCTTCAGGGATACCCAGACCTTAAAACTGGCAATTGAATATTTCCATCCCTACATCCAGAGCAGATCCACGATCACCGTATGGAGTGCAGGGTGTGCACAGGGACAGGAGCCCTACACCTTTGCCATCCTCCTGCGGGAGATGATCGGACCGTACCTTTTTCGAAATACCCGGATCTATGCAACGGACCTCGACCAGTATGACCAGTACGGCACGATCATCAGCCAGGGACGATATCCCATCAAGGATCTCGAGCGGATCCCCCCTGATATCTTTGCCCGGTATTTTACCATTGACCCGGCGGATCCCCAGCATTGCTTCATCTCTGAGGAGATCAAAAACGCCGTTGAATTCAAAAAACACGATCTCCTCTCATTCGAGCCGATCCGCTCCGGTGTACATCTGATCATCTGTAAAAACGTACTTCTCCATTTTTCCCCTGAAGAGCGTCTGAAAGTCTGGGACATGTTCTGGAAATCACTGGATGAAGGGGGATTTATGCTTCATGAGCATACACAGAAACTTCCTGATGAACTGGATGAGAGATTCGAACCGATAGTGCTGAACGCACAGATATTCAGAAAAAAAGGCTGAACGATGATCGTCACAAATCTCTCCGGACAGAGCACGGAATACACATCAAACGTATACCACATCATCGGAGAGTACTACCAGCTCAGTGACAGAAACAC
>CAZXRT010000044.1:0-1543 GCA_964642535.1 uncultured Methanospirillum sp. | reverse complement strand
GAAGTTATCTGGGCACAGGCCCATAGTGAGGATTCTGCCTGTTATTATTCACCTGATGACAGGATACTCTTCTCAGGTGATATTCCGATTCGGATCTATACTGACGACGGAGTATTCAGTCCCGGTTTTCTCACCTTCTTTGAGAAGATCTGCTCGTATGAACTGAAGACCATCTACCCGGGACACGGCGATCCGATCACAGGAAATGTCGGGCATCTTCTTGACGAATCCCTGTACAATCTGAAAAGGAGCAGATTTGTCTGACAAGTATCAACAGGCCGGGTCAGGATCCATGACGGATCAGATACAAAACCTGCGAAAATCACCAGAGGAACTGAAAGCTGCCTGAAGAGAATACTACCATGCACATCGTAAATCTGACAAAAAATTCGGAGATATACACCTCAAACGCCTATCTCTGCACCGAGGAGGAGAGGCCGGCATGCAGTTTTCTCATCGATACCGGATGCGATCCTCTCATCATTCCCGCTCTGCAGGAGATCAGCGGTCCGGGCCCCACTCCTCCCGTGCAGCAGATCATCCTCACCCACAGCCATTATGACCATACCCGGCTTGTGAAAGGAATCAGAGAGATCTGGCCAGGTATCAAAACTGCAGCGTTCTCTGCATATCTTGATGGCATCGACCAGGTTCTGACCGGAGGTGAGACGATATCAGTCTGCGATACAACCTGTGAGATCATCCATCTTCCCGGCCATAGTACCGATTCTGTCTGCGTATATTTTCCACGGGACGCTATCCTCTTCTCCGGTGATTCGCCCCTGATCATCTGGGGAACCGAGGCTACATATGAAATGTCGTTTCTCAAGGCTTTTGAAGGCCTTGTCAGGCTGAATATCGAAACGATTTACCCAGGTCATGGGGAGCCGATCGTCAGGGACTGTAACCGGATGCTGGAGCAATCACTTCGGAATCTGAAACGAAGTAGGATCATCTGAACCAGCCGGTAACCACCTGAGCGAAGCCCGGGTTTTCCGGCACCGGAGATGACCAGACCATTTCTCCCTGATAATGTCCCGGAATCATCAAGGCGCACCAGCAGGCAGATGAATCGTTCAGGGTAATCCACGATACAGGGCAGGCAACCCTTTTTGGCGGGTACCACAAATAGGTAAACGCAAAAAACCAGTCAGTCAGACGAGCACATTTCCTGATTATTCATCAAAATATCTCATTCACCACATTTTCATGACGAAAACACTCATTCTTGGGGGCGGTCTTGCCGGGGTTACTCTTGCCCGTCTCCTCTCTGAAAAAGGAGAAGATATACAGGTTCTTGAAAAAGAATCGCGGATTGGCGGTCTGTGCCGATCATTGACAACTGATGGATTCACCTTTGATATTGGCGGTTCTCACATCATCTTCTCCCGCGATCAGGAAGTTCTCTCCTTTATGCATACGGTTCTGGGTAAGAACAGGGGAGAGAGAAAAAGGGATACCAGGATTCTGTATAAAGGCCGTCATATCACCTATCCATTCGAGAACGGGCTTGCTGAGCTCTCCCGGGAAGACTGCTATACCT
>CAZXRT010000043.1:0-10344 GCA_964642535.1 uncultured Methanospirillum sp. | reverse complement strand
TTCCGGTGATGATGCTGACCGCCAAACAACTGACTCCCCAGGAAGCGCAGGAGTACGGAATGTATATTGAGGATTATATCCTCAAACCGGTGACCCACTCTGAATTATATACTGCAATACAGGGTGTTATTGACCGTCGCAAACAGGTTCAGGATGATATGGCCCGTGCCAGAGATGGCGGGTTTGAAGATGCCCTCATCAGTGAATACGGGAGACTGGTTAAAAGCGTGGAGATAACAAAGAGACTGCTCAAACTCCTCTCTTCCACCTATGATCTCTCTGATCCTTCGATGAAACTATCTGATGATATTAATATCGCAATCCGGAGCATGGAGACCAACCTGAAATTCCAGGAGATGCGGGTGACCCAGATCCGAGAGCAGTTTTCGGGCACTCCTGCCTGATCTTCCCCTTTTTTTCTGTTTTTCTGACTACCTGGACATGGGAATGAGAGCGGTTTTTCCCTACACCATGAAGTAGATCAAGCACCAACCTCTGATACCATGTATGATCTCGTCTGCGTCAGTTGCGGAGAATCCTATCCCGCTGATGCGATCCTGTATTCCTGCAGTAAATGCGGGCACCTCCTCGAAGTCAGGTATGACCTCGCCCATATCAATATTACTCGCAGAGAGTGGCTTTCCCGTCCGATCTCAGTCTGGAGATACCGCGAGCTCCTTCCGGTAAAACGAGAGCCGGTCACCCTCCGGGAAGGGGGCACACCCCTCTATCACCTGAAGCGTATTGGTGAAGAGCTCGGGATGAAGAAACTGTATGCCAAGCATGAGGGGATGAACCCCTCTGGTTCATTCAAAGACCGGGGAATGACCGTCGGCGTGTCCATGGCGCTGCAACTGGGAATGACATCGGTTGCCTGTGCCAGTACCGGAAACACATCCGCTTCTCTGGCAGTGTACGGGGCAAAAGCCGGTATTCCTACGATCGTCCTGCTTCCTGCCGGAAAAGTGGCGCTTGGAAAGGTTGCCCAGGCGCTGATGCATGGTGCCCAGGTCATCTCAATCCGGGGTAATTTTGACAAGGCACTTGAGATGGTCCGGGATCTCTGTGAATCAAAGGGGATCTACCTGCTCAACTCGGTCAATCCATACCGCCTCGAAGGGCAGAAGACCATCGGATTTGAGATCATTGATCAGCTTGACGGTGTTGTGCCGGATCGGATGGTCCTGCCGGTGGGAAATGCAGGGAATATCTCGGCAGTATACAAGGGAATCCTTGAGCTGAAAGAACTCGGATTTGTCGATAAAATCCCGATGATGACCGGTATTCAGGCCGATGGATCACAACCGGTTGTCAGGGCAGTCAAAGAAGGTCTGCCTGAGGTTATTGCAGAACCCAACCCGGAAACAGTGGCAACCGCAATCAGGATCGGAGCCCCGGTCAATGCTGAGAAGGTGCTCACGGCTATCAGGGGGAGCGGTGGGACTGCAGACTCCGTGACTGATGATGAGATCCTTGCCATGCAGCGTGATCTGGCACAAAAAGAAGGGATCGGTGTTGAACCGGCATCAGCGGCATCGGTTGCCGGTGTGAAGAAACTGGTGGAAGCAGGGATCATCGACCGTGACGAGCAGGTCGTATGTGTTGTCACCGGCCATCTTCTCAAAGACCCGGAAACCGTGATAAAACAGTGTGCTCCTCCGATAGAATGCGACGCAACAATCGAATCATTACTTTCGGCATTGCGGCTCTGATCCTGCTGGTCATTCTGCCGGCTTGTTCATCCGGCATGAATATCTCATACCGGGTTTCCGATGACGGAGTCCGGTATCTGGCAGAGGCAGTTACCAACGATACCGATCGCTTTGATTTTGTCCAGAGCGGGATGATGGGTGAACGGGTACCCCTGGCAGTATCCAATATCAGCCTGATGCAGAATGGGACAAATGCTACATATACCACCGAACGTGAAGGTATCCGGTTTGCCAGGGGAAATTACTCGGTACAGTACGAAGGCAGGATTACAGGAAACGCATTTCAGACTTTGTATTCTGATCCCGTACGGGTCAGGGTGATTCTTCCGGAGCGCTACCGGGTTGATAACCCCCTTCTGACTTCACTGCAGCCAGCAGGGGCAAATATCACACAAGATCAGAATGAGACCGTAATCACCTGGGATAAGACCCGGTACCTGGATATCAGGTTTTATGATGCAAGCCAGGAGAGTCTGCTCAGTATCTTCGGGCAGTTCTGGCTGATTATTGCCGTTGTGCTTCTCCTGCCCTTTGTCCTCTCCAGGAGCAGGCCCTGATCCCGGGAATGCAGGGATCATGGACGGTATTTTCTCCCTGATTATTCCCCTGAAAAGGGCAGGAGAATTGGGAGTGTGAAAAACCGGTCAGACTCCTGATACCGCACGTGCCATCTTCTCTCCGAAGGCTGCTGCAGCATTCGGACCGTTTGCAGTAATAATCCGCCCGTCAACAACCACCGGTTCACTCTTAAAGATCCCTCCTCCTTTTCTGATCTCCGCGATCGCCTGATCATCATTCCAGACGGTTGCGTTTTTATCTTTCAGAACTCCTGCCTGTGCCAGGACAGCAGAGGAGAGGCAGATTGCTCCGATAATCTTTCCTGCGGCATCAAACTGCCTGATGAGATCCATGAGTGTGGGCTGATTCCAGAGATATTCCGGCGCTCCTCCCCCGCCTACAATGAGAATTCCGTCGTATCCGCTGATCCCGGTTTCCTTCACATCTGCCAGGGTCTTTTCGATGAGCATCTTACCGCCAAGCATGCCCACGGCCAGTCCTTTCTGTGTTGAAACAACTTCGTAAGAGATACCTGCCTTTTCCAGGTAATGAATCGGTTCTGTCAGTTCCTCATCACGGAAATTTCTCAGAGCCACCACTACCAGGATCGTCTTTTCACTCATTTGGATTCCCTGATCTGAACCAAGGAATTAAAAGTTTATCAATCTATGGGATTATTTCTGAAAAAATGTCAGTGAATGGCTGAAGAAGCCATAAGGGTGAAATTATTTTTCATTAAGAGCTGGATTGCCTGTTCGGGCTGGTCAACACGGAGAATTAATACTCCGCCGGTTTTTCCCGAGTAGGCATATGAATATTCGATATTTATCCCGGCATCTGCCAGACGTGAAGCGATCTCATACAGGCCACCGGGTTCATCACGCATCTCGACGGCGATCACGTGGGTAAAAGCAACGTTGAATCCGAGAGATGCCAGTTTCTGACGGGCAATGTCTGGTTTGTCCACAAGAGCCCTGATAACTCCGAATCCTTCTGCTTCTGCGATAGAAAACGCGAGGATGTTCACGCCTTCTTCCTGGCATGCCCTGGCCATTGCTGCAAGTCGTCCCGGTTTGTTTTCTGAAAAGACAGAAATCTGTCTGATCATGTAATCTTCACAATTCATTCACAACTTCCTCCTGTCAATTACACGTTTTGCTTTTCCTTCAAATCTGGGCAGTGATCCAGCTTCTGCCAGCTCAACGGTTACTGCCACATTCAGGGAGCCTCGTAAAACCCGTTCAACTTTCCCTTTCACCCTCATCAGGTCAGGAATCTTGTCTGAGAAGGTTTCACGCGGGATCTCAACCCTGATCAACAGTTCATCCAGGGCTCCCTTGCGATCCACCTCGATCATGAAATGCTCACCGACTTCAGGAATCCCCAGCAGGGCATGTTCGATCTGGCTTGGGAATACGTTGATTCCTCTGATAATAAGCATATCATCAACCCTGCCGGAGAGGCGTTCCATCCGCGGATGGGTCCGTCCACAGGCACAGGGCTCTTCGATGAGAGCGGCGATATCCCCGGTCCGGTACCTGATGATCGGCAGTCCTTCCTTCTGGAGCATGGTAACCACGAGTTCGCCCCTCTGTCCGGGCGGAAGAGGTTTCTGCGAATCAGGGTCAAGGATCTCAGGATACATGAGATCACCCCAGACATGGAAGCCCTGCTGCTGCTCGCATTCACAAAAAAGGGGTCCCGAAAGCTCGCTGGTTCCGTAGATATCATATGCATCAACTCCCAGCCACTCCCTGATGCGCACCCGCATCTGTTCACTCCAGGGCTCGGCACCGACGATCGCTTTTCGAAGCCTGGTATCATTCTTGATCGAAATCCCCATCTTTTCTGCCACTTCTCCCATGTGGAGGAGGTAGGACGGGGTGCAGGCGATTGCGGTCACCTTCAGATCCTGCATCAGTTCGATCTGCCGCTCCGTGTTGCCGACCGAGGTCGGAAGAACCGTAGCACCAACCCGTTCTGCCCCATAATGAAGGCCGAGGCCCCCGGTGAACAGGCCGTATCCGTAACTGACCTGCATCACGTCACCACGTCCGATTCCTGCAGAGGTCAGACCACGGGCCAGGGATTCACTCCAGTTGTAGATATCCCTGCTCGTGTACCCGACAATGGTAGGCTTGCCGGTTGTGCCGGAGGAGACATGGTATCTGACCAGTTCTTCAGGTTCACTCATGATCAGCCCGTCCGGGTAGTTGTCCCTGAGGTCTTTCTTGAACATGAAGGGAAGTTTTCCGATATCCTGCAGGGAGGTGATATCATCAGGATGAACCCCGGCCTCTTTCATCCGGTCATGATAGAACCTGGAAAAACTGTAGACCCGGTATACCAGTGTCTTGAGAAGTTTGTACTGGAGGTGCTGTAGATCTGAAAGTGGCATCTCCTCGATGCGGGGATCCCAGCACCTCACTTACAGCCCTCCCCGCTTGTCAATGACTCGTTTTGCTTTTCCTTCAAACCGGGGCAGGGTTCCTGGTTCGACGAGTTTGACGGTGGTTCTCAGTTCAAGAACATCCCGCAGTGACTTGACCACCCGCTGCTGCAGGCTTTTTAAATCTGCCAGTTCTCCTCTGAAATATCCGGGAGAGACCTCAACATCGATCGTCATCTCATCCATATGGTTGATGCGGTCAACATATACCATGTAGTGGTTCCCCACCTCCGGGATCTCAAGGAGGACGTGTTCTATCTGGCTCGGGAAAACATTAATTCCCCTGATAACCAGCATATCGTCGCTCCTTCCGGTAAACCGTGCCAGTTTCGGGCCGCGCCCACAGGGGCATTCGTCATCCAGGAGCATGGTGATGTCTCCGGTCCGGTACCTGACAAGGGGCATGGCTTCTTTGACCAGAGGGGTCACTACCAGTTCTCCTCGCTCACCCGGGCCGAGTTGTTCACCGGTCTTGGGATCGATGATCTCAACGAGATAGCAGTCATGCCAGATGTGCAGGCCGTTATGTTCCGGGCATTCAAATGCAACCCCTGGTCCGTAGAGTTCGCTCATACCGTAACTGTCAAACGCCTCTACTCCGAGTTTCTTTTCAAGATCCTTTCGCATGGCGTCTGACCACGGTTCAGCACCAAACATCCCTTTCTTCAGGCTGGAAAGATCAGCATCCATCTCCTCGGCAGCTTCTGCAAGGTGGAGTGCATAACTGGGAGTGCAGTGGATGGCGGTGACGCCGAAGTCCTGGATCATCTCTATCTGCCGGCGGGTGTTACCGGTGGCACTCGGGATGGTTGTCATGCCCATCTTTTCTGATCCATAATGAAATCCGAGTCCTCCGGTGAACATCCCGTAATTGACCATGTTCTGAAAGACATCGTCTGATGTCAGTCCGACCATGGTCAGGTTCCGGGCGATCAGATCTGACCACTTATCAAGATCTCCCCGGGTATACCCAACGACCGTAGGTTTTCCGGTGGTCCCTGACGTCGTATGAATCCTGACGACCTCGCGTTTCGGAACGGCGAGGAATCCGAACGGGTATCCTTCCCTCAGATCCGCCTTTCTGGTGAACGGGAGTTTTTGCAGGTCATCAAGGGTTTTTATTGAGTCCGGCCCTATTCCTGCCTCTTTAAACTTCTCTTTGTAAAATCCGACTTCCCTGCACTGGGTAATCGTCTGTCTCAGGCGTTTTAACTGAATCTCCTGTAGATCAGCATGGCTGATCGTCTCCATTGCTTTGTCCCAGAACATAACCAGGCCCCGAATTATCTCACTCCGTCACGGTTTGCGTGCGGAATCGTGTGTTTACGTTTCTCTCAGGAATGCATAACCCTTGTTATGTTATGGCATGGCGGGAAATGAAGATGGGTATTTAGGCATCTCTCTTCGGGATAGCTATATCATCTGTCATGATAATTTACGGGATGGGTATAAAAATGCCGGATATAGGAGAGATGATAATGCAGCCGGTTATGGGGTCTGTTTCCACAACGACTGCAATTTTGCCGTATGTTATTGCAGCCGTGATTATCCTTGTTATCGGGTGGATTGTCGGAAGGATCCTGGGGAGGATCGGATTTATGATTCTGAAGAAAGCCGGGTGCTGTCCGTCCCTGGAGGCAACACCGATTGGAAAAACTCTGATTGAATCGGGATGCTCCGTTCCCCTGGCTGCTGATTATCTGATCAGGGTTATCATTTACCTGCTTGCCATCATGTCAGCTGCCGATACCCTGAAGATCGAATCGCTGCAGACGATCCTCGCAAAGGTCCTGGAGTTCATCCCGAATATCATCGCTTTCATGCTCATCGTTGCGATTGGGCTGCTGCTGGTCGATTATTTTTCGGATTTCATTGCCGGCATGGGGAAAAGTGCCGAAATAATCCTTCTTGAACCGGTTATTGTCCTGCTCAGGCTGTTTCTGTACTTCATCGTGATCATGCTGGCGTTAACCCAGCTTCATATCCAGCTTGACATCATCTACGCATTCCTTGTCCCGCTATCCTGGGGAGTTGGACTTGGTATCGGGGCTGCAATTGCCATCATCTTCGGATGGGGTCTGAAAGAGAAGAGTCCGGAGATTGTTGATGCCCTGCTCTGCAAAATAAAGGAAAAGTAAGCCGGTATTCTCTGGATTTCATCTTTCCGGATGATAAAGCCGGAAATAAGGGAGTCGGGCCATCTCCCGTCTCCCTGTTTTTACGGGATGTATTCAGGCGGTTTTTATCTTTGCCACGTCTTCAAGACCGAGCATCTCGATAGCCATCTCCCGCATCTTAAACTTCTGGATCTTGCCTGACACCGTTACCGGGACAGAATCGACGAAGGCATAATACCGGGGAATCTTGTACCTGGCAATCTTACCGTCACAATACTCTTTGATTTCTGATTCAGTCATGGAATCCCCCTTGTTCAGGATGATCCATGCCATGAGTTCTTCTCCGTATTTCTCATCCGGAACTCCGATTACATATACATCAGATATTTTTGGGTGCTGGTGCAGGAACTCTTCAATCTCTCTCGGATAGACGTTTTCTCCGCCCCGGATGACCATGTCCTTGAGTCTGCCTTCAATATGAACAAACATCTCCTGGTCAAAGGATCCAAGATCTCCGGTGTGGATCCATCCATGCTCGTCCTTTGTCTGCCGTGTAGCAGTCGGATTATTGTAGTAACAGCGCATGGCCATGTATCCCCTGGCACAGATCTCTCCAATCTCACCGAGGGGCAGAATCTTCCTTGTCTCAGGGTCGATGATCTTCAGTTCGGTGTGTGGGAACGCCCTTCCAACCGTTGTCACCCGTTTGTCCAGGGGATCCTGCGTTGTGGTCATCGTAACGCCCGGGGATGTCTCGGTCTGTCCGTACACGATGACCACTTCTGACATATGCATCTTGGTTGAGACTTCTTTCATCGTCTCTATCGGGCAGGGCGACCCTGCCATGATGCCTGTGCGCAGTGACCGGAGATCGTATTTTTCGAAGTTGGGGTGACGGAGTTCAGCAATGAACATCGTGGGAACCCCGTGGACTGCCGTGCACCGTTCGGCCTCTATCGTCTTGAGGACCTCTTCAGGGTCAAATGCCGGTGCCGGGATGACCATGGTTGATCCATTGGTGACGCATGCCATGTTTGAGAGGACCATACCAAAGCAGTGGTAGAACGGTACAGGAATGCAAAGACGGTCTTTCTCGGTAAAGCCCATCCCTTTTCCGATGATGTACCCGTTGTTCATGACCCCGTGATGGGTGAGGACCACTCCTTTCGGATATCCGGTCGTTCCCGAGGTGTACTGGATATTGATGGCATCATCAAAGTTCAGTGCGTCAGCCCGCTCCTGCAGTTCTTCGGGGCTGATGGACTCTCCCCGCTTGAGCAGTTCATCCCATGTGAACATGCCGTTGTAGGGGAGGTTGCCCATGAAAACGGCAGTTTTCAGGAATGGGAACTTCTCAGAGAGAATTCTTCCCGGCCTGGATTCATATGCCTCGGGGCAGGCTTCGTAAAACATCCCGACATAGTCTGATGTTTTAAACCTGCCCTGAAGGATGATCAGTTTGATTTCAGACTGTTTGAGGCAGTAGTCAAGTTCAAAGGTCCGGTAGGCCGGATTGATGTTGACCATGATCGCCCCGATCTTTGCAGTGGCAAACTGGACGATGATCCATTCGGCATAATTCATCGCCCAGATCCCGACCCGGTCGCCTTTGCTGATATCCATCGCCATCAGACCGCGTGCAACCCTGTCGACCTCTTCCCTGAACTGCTTGTATGTCAGACGGATATTCTGGAATGGTGCAACCAGTGCTTCGTTCTCCGGAAACCTGGCACATATCTGGTCAAGCATCTCCCCGATGGTCACTCCCATCAGGGGAACATCCGATATGCCGCATGAGTAACTCAGTTCGAGCGCCTTCTGCTCAGACATTGTGTAGTACTGAACACCCTGAAGATTTATCACTCACGCTGCACCAGAATGTGAATTCATGATCATAACCCTTAAGTGAATGGAGAAGCCAAATTAGTGAGCACAAGGGGTCGTGGCCTAGTCCGGCATGGCGACAGGCTCCAGCGGTCTTTGTAATCCGTGCAGATGATGACACATGGGTCTTCTGATTCAGTGATGATCCGTTGGAGCACTGATGCTTCGGATTCATAACGGAGAGACCTGTCGATCGTGAGTTCAAATCTCACCGACCCCACATTTTTGCATCGCATTATATCATTTAGACTTTGAGATTCCGTTTTTCTGTATCGTGCGAAAGGGTTCTTTATGCTCTGGCACTGATATATACGCAGAAGGTATACAGATGTATCTCATAGGTGAAGCTCTCATAGGTGATGGTGCTGAACTGGCCCATATCGACCTGCTTATCGGCGATAAGAACGGACCAGTCGGGCATGCATTTGCCAACTCTCTCTCCCAGTTATCAGCCGGTCATACCCCCCTTCTTGCCGTGGTCAGGCCGAATCTTCTCACAAAGCCGGCAACGCTGGTCATCCCGAAGGTGACCCTGAAGTCCGGTGCCCAGGTGAACCAGATGTTCGGTCCGGTCCAGGCTGCCGTTGCCAAGGCTGTCGCAGACTGCGTTGAAGAAGGTGTGTTTGCCGGCCAGGATCTTGATGATCTGGTCATCCTTGCGAGTGCCTTCCTCCACCCGGAGGCAAAGGACTACAACCGGATGTACCGGTATAATTACGGGGCCGTAAAACTTGCCCTGAACCGGGCGTTTGAGAAGTTCCCTGATGAAAAGACCCTCCTCCATGAGAAGGATCGTGCCGCTCATGCAGTAATGGGATTCAAGGTACCCCGTCTGTGGGATGCCCCGTACCTGCAGGTTGCCCTTGATATCGTGGACCTTGGCAAACTCCGGTCTGTCCTCGCTTCACTTCCGGAGAATGACCACCTGATCATCGAGGCGGGAACGCCGCTCATCAAGAAGTTCGGGCTCAACGTCCTTAATGAGATAAGAGCCATTAAGCCGAACTCCTTCATCGTCGCTGACATGAAGATCCTTGATACCGGAAACCTTGAGGCACGGATGGCAGCCGATGCCTCTGCTGATGCAGTTGTGATGTCTGGTCTTGCTCCGGTAAGCACCATAGAGAAAGCCATAACTGAAGCACGCAAGACCGGTATCTACTCAGTCATTGACATGCTCAATGTCGGGGATCCGGTGGGCCTGATCAAGTCTCTCAAGGTCAAGCCTGATATCGTTGAGCTTCACCGTGCAATCGATGCCGAGTCCTCTGCCCATGCATGGGGCAATATCAATGATATGAAGAAGGCAGCAGGTGGCAAACTCCTGGTCGCAACTGCCGGAGGTATCCGGGTTCCGGTTGTCAAGGAGGCACTGAAATCGGGTGCTG
Source organism: uncultured Methanospirillum sp. (assembly GCA_964642535.1). Lineage (GTDB taxonomy): Archaea > Halobacteriota > Methanomicrobia > Methanomicrobiales > Methanospirillaceae > Methanospirillum. Next base: position 236 of record CAZXRT010000043.1, on the reverse strand, counting down.
ATATCCTGGTTGTTGGTCGTGCTATCACGGCAAGCAAGGATGTTCACCATGCAGCTGAGGAGTTCCTTGAGCAGCTGAACAAGGAAGAGATCGATCAGTTCCGCATTATGACCGATTTCTAGGACAAGAGTTTCCGCATTCTTACAAGAAACTTCTTTTTTATACCTGGGTAATGCATACAATCAATTATGTCTCCCCAGGCATCCAATAGCGAGAGATTCCACGGAAATCCCGCT
>CAZXRT010000042.1:1725-10350 GCA_964642535.1 uncultured Methanospirillum sp. | reverse complement strand
CCGACCAGTTTGCTTCCCTGTGTTGAGAGCTGGTCCGTTGCCTGGGTTAATGATGCAACCTGGGTAGTTTCGGTCGCAACTTCAGAAACCGCAGTTGCAAGTTCATTCATGGCCTGAAGGATCTGCTGGATTCCCTGGGCGGATTTGTCAGAATAATCACTGACCATCGAGGCATTCTGGGCAAGAACCTGTGAACCGGCTGTGATATCTTCAACACTGGCATTTGTTTCTTCGATATCAGCCATCAGATTACTGACCTCTTCTTTAACCTTTGAAAAAGCCTGTCCCGAATCAACACCGATGGTATTCATGGCTTCCTTGAACTTGATGAAATCTCCTTTTACCATGACATTTTCTGAAAAGCGTGAGGAAAAATTCCCCAGGGCATATTCATTCGCAAGATGCATGGCCTCGTTGACCGGTGCAAGGACATTATCCAAAATGGCATTGATTCCGAGAATCAAATCCCTGAATCTTCCATTAAATGAAGAAATATCACCCCTTGTCGAGAGTTCTCCATTGGTGGCAGCGAGGGTTAATTTCGTGGTCTCATCAGTCAGCCCCTGCAGCATAAGAATCAGTGTTTTGATTGCAGGACTGATCTCATCTTCCTCATCCAATACTTCAGGAGCCTGCACGATCTCTCCATTTGCCAGCTTTTTAACAACATGAATCACATTGTTCTGGAGATCATCAGCAAACTGGTCCATCGCAGTGGCCATAACCCCGACTTCATCATGCCGCACCATCTGGAGACGTCTGCTCAGATGACCTTTGCCCATTCCAGACAGCATATCCATCGCCCCGGAAAGAGGACGGGTGATGCTGTTTGTCAGAATCATGGCAAAGGAGAGACCAAAAATAATGGCAAATGCCGCCACCACGAGGTAGAGAAGAGAGGACGTGTGGTACAGGGAAGCAATCTCCTCTTTGAGAAGGCGTGCCTGCTCATAATTATATTCTTCGAGCTGGTCGATAGCATCCTGGGCTGCATCCCTGGGAGTTGCAAAGTTATCAGAATACATCCCTTCAATAGCAGCCTCCTCCCGGCCGGCCTGCATATCCGCGATGACGCTTTTCAGGGCAGTCTCAAAAACCGGCCAGTTCTCATTGAACTTCTTTATCAGGGCTCGTTCATCTTCACTTGTTGCATTCTTTTCATAAGCTCCCAGTCTTCCTCTGATATTTGCAATCTCATCGTCGATCTCTGCAAATTTATCAGTTCGTTCATCTTTTGCCCAGACTGTTTTGTAGATATTGATCCTGATGTTGAGGAAACTGTTATCAGCATTCAACAGACCGTCAAGAGACATAAGCCGTTCATCATACATCTGTTCAGCTTTTTCGGTCATGCTGCCCATCGAAGAATATCCGATGAAGGCGATTACTATCGCAATGATGATCATGACGACAAAACCACCCAGCATCTTTGGTTTTAATGCAATGTTATCCAGAAACATCATTCACCATCCAGAATAGGATACAGACTAATGAATACTCAAAGTGATACGATATAATACTTATCTCACACGGAATTCCTGCTGGAATTATTCTTTCCCGGGACGGTAGGATAATCCATAATGACGGGTCAGGAAAAAACGATTTTAAAATCGACTCATCTGATTTTCATCTGGCTGAAATCGATGGATTTTCAGACCTGCTTGAAGATCCGGGAGTAGGGTATTTGCTATTTAGCCTCTCTTCCAACAGAAGAAATTCGGATAGGTAACAATCCATCACCTGAAGAAGGAAAAAACCGACGCTTTTAAAAAAGGAACCAAAAATTGATATCAGAAAAAATCAGGGAGGCTATTTATTCCTCTTCTCCTTCATCCACGATCTCAGCTTGAGGGATATCAGTAAGTTCAGCCGATTCCTCAGGAGATAACGAAGTCACTCCGACAACCCGGTCCCTGGCATTCAGTTTCATAATCCTGACTCCCCGGGTGTTCCGGCCCTGAATGGATATTTTCCCGACCTTTGTCCTGATGACATTGCCATCTGCACTCATCAGGATGATCTCCTTCTCCTCGGAAACGGCGAACGCAGTGACCACTCCATCATTCCGACCCACCTTGATGTTCCTGACTCCGAGGGTTCCCCGACCGTGACCACGGTATTCATCGAAGTTTGTCCGTTTTCCATACCCACTCTCAGTTATCGTCAGGAGCATCTTCCCTTCTTCGATGACAGTCAGGCTCCGGACAACATCATCGTCTCTCATACGCATTCCGATGACTCCGAGGGCGTTTCGGTGACGCAGTGAGATCTGATCCTCGTGGAACCGGAGACTCTGCCCGTACCTTGTGGTAATGATGATCTCCTGGCTGCCATCGGTCACGATGACATGAACAAGTGCATCGTCATCGCGGAGAGTGATCGCATTCAGACCGGTTGATCGGGGACGGGAAAACTCGTCCTGCGGTATCTTAATGGTCATTCCCTTCTCAGTCAGGAAGAGGAAGAACCGGTCAGCACAGAACTCTTTTACCGGTATGACTGCCGTCACCCGTTCATCATCTTTCAGGTCAAGAAGATTGACAATCGCTTTACCCCGGCTCTGTCGTGATCCTTCAGGAATATCGAAAACCCTGAGCCAGTATGCACGACCGGTCGAGGTGAAACAGAGGAGATGATCATGAGTATAGGCCACAAAGGCCTGTTCCACAAAGTCCTCATCCTTGGTGGAAATGCCCATAACTCCCCGACCACCCCGGCCCTGGAGCCGGTATGCATCAATGTCAATATACTTGACATAATTATGGTTGGTCAGACAGACGAGTACCTGCTTGTTTGGGATCAGATCTTCCTTATCAATGAAAACACTGTCTCCAGTGATCTCCGTACGCCGCTTATCGCTGTATTTGTGGGAAATTTCCTTCAGTTCGCGGCTTATTTCAGCCTTAATATTGGATTCAGCAGAGAGAAGTTCGATGAGCGTTCTAATCTGGGCTTCAAGTTGCTCACGCTCATCTATCAGTTTCTGTTTCTCAAGTGCAGCAAGACGGCGAAGCTGCATCTGGAGGATAGCGGTTGCCTGGGGTTCATCAAGAGAGAATTTTTCGATTAATGCTCCCTTCGCTTCATCTGCTGTCTTTGATGCCCTGATGGTGGCGATTACTGCGTCGATGTTATCGATGGCATGAAGAAGACCCCGCAGAATGTGAACCCGTTCTTCCGCTTTTCGCTTGTCATATTCACTGCGGCGGGTAATAACCACAATTCGATGCCGGATGTACTGCTCTACCAGAGCGATTAACCCAAGTACCCGGGGCTGACGATCTACGATAGCCAGGTTGATGATCCCGAACGTGGTTTCCAGTGCGGTATGCTTATAGAGATGATTGAGGATCATCTGGGGAAGAGTTCCTTTTTTCAGATCTATAACGATCCGCATCCCTTCCTTGTCAGACTCATCCCTGATATCAGAGATCCCCTCGATCCTCTTTTCCCTGACCAGCTCGGCGATATGTTCGATAAGGCGTGCCTTATTCACCTGGTACGGGATCTCAGTGACAATAATCTGCTCACGTTTTCCGGTTTCATCAATCTCGGCAACACCACGGACAGTCAGCTTTCCATACCCCGTGTGATAGGCCGACCGGATCCCGTCGTTGCCCATGATGACCCCACCAGTCGGAAAATCAGGCCCTGGCAGATGGTGCATCAGATCATCGACGGTAGACTCCGGATGTTCAAGGTAATGGACGATTGCATTACATACCTCTCCAAGGTTATGGGGAGGCATCTTGGTGGCCATTCCGACTGCAATCCCATCAGAACCATTCACCAGGAGGTTGGGGATTTTTGCCGGCAGAACGGTTGGCTCCTCAAGTGACTCGTCAAAGTTGGGTGAAAACGCCACCGTCTCTTTATCAATATCGGTCAGGAGCTCTTCAGCCTCAGATTTTAACCTGATCTCTGTGTAACGCATTGCGGCGGGGGCATCTCCATCAATGGAACCAAAGTTCCCCTGCCCGTCAGCAAGCATCATCCGGTATGAGAACGGCTGAGCCATCTTCACAATGGTATCGTAAATAGACGAATCACCATGAGGATGGAACTTACCCATGACTTCTCCGACCACACGGGCGGATTTTTTATAGGCTTTATCATGAGTGTTCCCCATCTCCCACATCGCAAAGAGAGAACGACGATGAACCGGTTTTAATCCGTCCCTGACATCAGGAATCGCCCTGCCAATGATGACCGACATCGCATAATTGATGTACGAGGTCTTCATCTCCTCTTCAATGTTAACCGGTTTTATCCGTGGATTTACTATTCCAGCCGGCTCAGGCTCGATTGGCTGCTCATATGTCAAGGTTGGTCACCTCCTTGGAATGACGCTTGATGAAATCCTTCCTGGCGGTAACATCATCACCCATCAGTTTCTCAAAGATCTCGTTTGCATAACTGGCATCATCGATCTTGACCTGTTTCAGGATCCGTGACTCAGGGTCCATCGTAGTACTCCAGAGTTGCAATGCATTCATCTCTCCAAGACCCTTGTACCGCTGAATATTGACCCCTTTGTCTCCCATCTCCTGGCTTATCCGACGCATTTCTTCTTCTGCATAGGCATAAATCTCCTGTTTTCCTTTTGCCACCCGGTACAGGGGAGGTTGGGCGAGATAGATATATCCGGCCTCAATAAGAGGCTGCATATACCGGTAAAAAAACGTCATCAGCAGAGTGCTGATATGTTCACCATCAACATCAGCATCGGTCATGATGATGATATGATGATACCGGGCCTTTTCGATATCAAAAGATTCTCCAACACCAGTTCCGATTGCAGATATCAGTGCCTGAATTTCATTATTTTTCAATATCTTGTGAACCGTCGCCTTCTCGACATTCAGGATTTTTCCCCTGAGAGGCAGAATTGCCTGGAAACGCCGGTCGCGGCCCTGTTTTGCACTGCCCCCTGCAGAATCTCCTTCCACAATATAGATCTCACTTTTTTCCGGAGATCTCTCTGAACAGTCAGCCAGTTTCCCGGGAAGACCGGACGAATCAAGAGTACTCTTTCTCCGTGCCAGTTCCCGTGCCTTCCGGGCAGCTTCACGTGCCTGATAGGCAAGAAGAGCCTTTTCAATGATGGAAGCAAGGTCTTTTGGGTGTTCTTCAAAATATTCACAGAGCGAGGCATATACCAGCGAATCAACGATTCCCTTAATCTCGCTGTTGCCCAGTTTCATCTTCGTCTGTCCTTCAAACTGGGGATTGGCCATCTTGACTGAGATGATCGCAGTCAGCCCCTCTCTGACATCTTCGCCCTTCAGTGAGAAGTTCGGATCCTTGATTGCCTTATTTTCTTTCCCTATTTTGTTAATTGCCTTGGTAAGAGCAGATCTGAACCCTTCAAGGTGGGTTCCTCCCTCACGGGTATTGACACTGTTTACATAAGTGAACACTTTCTCCGAGAACAAGGTTGAATACTGGAGTGCTATTTCCACCTCTACCTTGTTTTCGATATCTTTCTTCCCGAGTGCGATGATACTCTCATGAATGGGAGGTGCATCACGGTTGAGGAACCGGACATACTCAGTGATTCCTCCCTCATATGAGAAAACCTCACGACAGGCATTGAGGTCTTCACAGCGTTCATCCGATATCCTGATAATGATCCCGCTGTTCAGGAAAGCCAGTTCACGCATCCGGTGGGCGAGAATATCATAGTCAAAATCTACCGTATCAAAGATCGTTGCATCCGGTTTGAAGGTGACACAGGTTCCGGAAATGGCTGCCCGGTATTTTTTCAGAAATTCTTCGGGCGAATCCGGGCAATCTGCTGGAAGAGAAGCATACCTGCGGATATATCTCTCCTTCAGTGCTTCTATCGTCTCCACATGGCTGAAGAGTTCCTGGATGACTCCTCCGCGGGAGAACTGCATCTCATACTCATTACCATCCTTCCACACCTTAGCAATCAGCCTGACAGAAAGTGCATTGACAACGGATACACCGACACCATGAAGACCTCCTGAAACCTGGTAGGTATCTTTGTCAAATTTTCCACCGGCATGAAGAACAGTAAGGACCGTTTCAAGTGCAGAACGACCTTCATTCTCCTTCATCGGGTCAATCGGAATACCACGCCCGTTATCCTCGACACTGACACTGCCATCCAGGTGGATAATGATATCAACCTGGGAACAATATCCGGCAAGAGCCTCATCAATCGAGTTGTCAACGACCTCATATACCAGGTGATGAAGACCGCGGGTATCGGTAGAACCAATATACATTGCCGGTCGTTCTCTGACCGGCTCAAGACCTCTCAATATTTTAATATTTCCAGAATCGTAGGTATCTGACAAAGTGGACCTCCACAAAAAATGGCAGAATTCTTAGATGAATAACCTATAGTATCGACGTCAAGGAACTTAAATATCAGGTTTTGATACCCGTCAGGCCTAATTATCCCGACTGCCAGTATAGATATAAAAGAGAGGGAGGGGAATTCCCATTATCCCGAGAGAGAATACTGAGGATCCCGGATGGATTTTACCAGGAAATATCCGACGACGCCAAAGGTGATGATCGGGGAGACAAAAGTAGGGATATGGATGCCAAATGCATCAATAACCATAATACATCCCAGGAAGAGAATGGAGTACATTGCACCGTTCTTCAAGTACCTGAACCGCTTGATCCGATCAATGTTGCTGACCGTGAGCTGCCTGACTGCAATTGCACCAAGAGCATTACCTATCAGGATCAGCGGGATTGAGAAGGTGAAAGCAAAGGCTCCAAGGACTCCGTCTATGGAAAAAGTTGCATCAATGACCTCCAGGTAAAAAATTTTACTGATATCAGACATATCCCCGCTGATAAGTTTCTGCTCCTGTAGTTCGGCATTCTGCCTGAAGCCATGAACAATAAAGAAAGCACTGGACCCGACTACTGCCCCAAATGCCATCAGAGAATTCTGTGCAAGGGCAAACCAGACAATGAGCGCCAGAAGAATTGACACAATTGCGAAAAACCAGACACCCTTGGACTGCAGATATCGCTCACCCCTGATCCCGTACTCCTTCTGTTCCAGAAACAGCCAGTGAAGGAAGAGAAAAATCAGAAATATTCCTCCTCCAATAAGGAGAATCGGCGCTGATGTTTCAATAGCTTCCCGAATCTGCGGACTTTCACTGAACATTGCAGTGAAAATCTCCCACGGGGAGAGAGAGGGAGCTGATGCCCATACCAGGACCAGAGGGAGAAGACCCCGGACCACAAATACAGCGAATAATATCCCCCATAGAAGAAACCAACGCCTGAAACGGGGTTTCATCGTGGAAAGGACTTCGGCATTAATGATGGCATTATCAATACTTGATATGATCTCAAAGAGACAGAGCCCCATGATGATCATGATGATTGAGAATATATCCACAATTATGGTTCTCATTTGGACAATATGAAATAGTCGAATGATTCGCTGTTTTGTTCAATTGAGCCTGATTCCGGAGAAAAGGAGGAGAAGTAACAGATATAAATAGTACTATCAACGATTCCAATGGTATGGACTGGCGCATTCTATTAATAATGGCAGTAACTGCAGGACTTATCCTCTCCTGCGGATGCACGAAACAGGGAGAAATGAATGTCATCCCTGAAACCCAAGCTGGAGAAACCGTGGCACCGGAGGAAATTTCCACCCCTGCCGCCATGGTAACCCCCGGTACTGTAACTGATCCATCATCTGCAATACAACCGGTGGATTCTTCAACAGATACAGAATTGGAGAAAAAAACACGTGAAAGGGCAACACGAATGGATGAGTTCATCGCCACAAGTTTTCCGAAAGTGACAGAACTCTATACCAGCATTAAGAAGGCAAAAAATGCTCTTGAATGGAAAACAGTTCAGGATGTAGCACTTGATCTGCAGATCCTCATTCAGGATTACAAAAAGACCTACCAGTTAACCGGGCCAAATCCGGAGAAGAAGGTATTTCCAGGCCTTGACAGCAGGGAGGAGATTGTATTTCTGAAATATATCAATTATCTGGATGATCTGGAAAACTATGCAACAAACCTGAAAAATGCAGTCTATTACCAGGAAAAGGGAAGTGACCCTCAATCTGCACAAACATCCAGAAGGTATCAGGGTCTTGCTGATCAGTTTGAAAAACAGGCTATCGCTGAAGTAAAGACGATATCTGATTATTCAAAGGACTTCAAATATACCTTCTTTGATCCAAAAGTTTCAGCACAATACCGCTACACCGGGTGACCAGCTTCCTGATCAATGGTGACGGTCCCGGTCTCACCATTGACCTGAGCCATTTTTCCTGATGGAAGGCTGGTTAACGGGACCTGAATTCTATCAACCATCGGAATGCACCCGATAATTGCACCAACAGCAATGATGGTTTCGGCTTCTGCATTGATGATCGCTGCAGGAGCATGACCATTTTTCGCGAGAGCATACAAAATATAACTCCCGACAGTTGATCCCTTTCCATATTCAAAAACAAGAACCGATCCGGAGATATCCTTCCCTTCCAGAGGATGTCCTTTCTCCATGATAATTCCCGTTTCCGGATCCACTCCGGAAAGGAATGAGATAGGATCAGGGCCTATCAGTAACTGTCCTGTTCCAATCCCTCGTGAAATA
>CAZXRT010000042.1:0-1687 GCA_964642535.1 uncultured Methanospirillum sp. | reverse complement strand
TGGTATGCATCATGCAATTATTAGAATACCCCGGGGAAGAAATAAAAACCAGGGTCTTTGCAGGAAGTCAGAGATACTGCCAATAGAAAACCCCAGGCAGCAGAGCAGATTATTCAGCAGAAGATAGTCCGGAACCCTCTGTTTCCAAATATTTATACAATATTTCCAATAATTTAAAAACCAGCGGTTTTACCTGAAGGGGGGCCTCATCATCCGTCATTTTCACGGACGTATTACCAATGGTGATCGTATATATCACGGCATCAGGACGAGAACGTACTGGAAGATATTCAGGGTCCAGATGAGAAAACACGGATGTATTGATTGTCCGGGAAATGTCATCAAGGTCAGTCACATTGATAATAATCCGAGTTATGCCGGCCGGACTTTGTATTTCTCCCCTGCCATCAGGATCGATAACCAGCGATTCATACCCGTCCGCAATTCCCCCGGCCCTCTCAAAGGTTACCAGAGGGGCATTGGAAGAGATTTCACGGCGGGATGCCGTTTGAACTGAAACGATAGATGCAGGCATCCCCCACATGTGAACTGACATTGTATCGGGCTTTTCCCGAAGTGAAAAGATGACCCGGGTTCCATTGATCCGGAGATCCGAAGGAAGAGAATCAGGAATAAATCTCTGCCCATCATCAGACAATATCCCAAAAAAACCTCCTTCCAGTTCTTCATAAATAATCACACCCGTTCCGGTTTTCCCGGTTTCTTTCAAAGAATTTCCAGGTGGAATTTCCCCCTTTGAAAGATTATCAGAAGCCGCAATTATGGGGGAATCTGGTGCCATGGAAGAATTTGTTGAATTCTGGAAAACCGGAAAAAAATTGACGATATTATTCTGATCAGTAACGAGGATTGAAACAATGCAGGCGAATAAAAGACAGAAGATGACGCCGGCTGCGAGGACACGGTTGTGAATCATGCTAATCAATCAGGATTATCTAAGCATGGGAGGGGAAAAATATAGATTATTTGGTTTGTCAGAATGAATAAAATTGAGAGACCGGTTTTTGCAGAGATAACAGAGGGAAGAAGAGCAAAAGCGATTTAGGACTTATTGATTTTGTACGATCCCGGGGGAACTGATATTTCAAACCTTGCCCCGGATCCCTCTTTTCCTTTTTCGATGATGGAAAATCCCTGGGATGTGAGGATCTCCTTGACCAGGAATAATCCGAGACCCGTATTTTCCCCGATGCCCTTTTCAAATATCCTTAATTTCTCCGAATCTTTCACTCCGACGCCATCGTCTTCAATGATCAGGGAGAGTGATGTTCCTTCAACCAATACAAATGCACGAATTCTGGTCACTGTCCTTCCGTGCTGGAGAGAATTTTCCAGAAGGTTGAAAAATGCCCGGCTGAGCAGGGGATCTGACAGTACAGAGATACCACGGATATCATTCAGAATAATGATTCTGCCTGCAGATAACTGAGATATGGCAGAGTCCATGGCACCTTTGAGATCTATCCACTCTGCAGTAAAAAGTCCAAGACTCTGGTAATCACGGGTAAATTCCAGAAGATACCTGATCCGCTGGATGGCATCCTGAGCTAGATAGACCGTCTCAGATACGCCGATACCCGAGCCATCCTCGTCATTCACGATATCAAGAAAACCCCGCAGGGTTGTCAGGTTGTTCATAATATCATGACGGGTAATATCAGTCAGG
>CAZXRT010000041.1:0-10516 GCA_964642535.1 uncultured Methanospirillum sp. | reverse complement strand
TGATGATCAGTATATGGGATGTGAGAGCAGAGTGCTGGGAATATCTGCATCCCGGCCCTGATCATCTCTTCTGTTTTGCAGATGCAGATTATATCATGTGGTCAGGTGGGTTCAGCTCCCGATCCGGTAATCTGAAGGAGTTGCCTCTTCCCTTCATGGAAATGAATTTTCCCGATTCTGGTATTATTTCAGGTATTTCTCCGGATCCTTTATGAACTCATCCCTGCATTTCTGGTTGCAGAAATAATACTCTCGTCCATTCAGGGTAGTTCTGAATGGTGCGGTCCTGATATCAACTTCCATTCCACAAACGGGATCCCTTTCTTTTTCCGCTTTTTCGGCAATGATACGGGTTTTTTCTTTCATCGGGGGATTATATGATCGTAGCATGAGGGAGAGTGAGATCACGGTCACTGATGAGAGTGCCATTGCAGCAGCACCATATTCTGGTCTGAAGATGATTTTCGGTGCGAGCAGGCCTGCAGCGAGTGGAATCAGGACAATATTGTATGCAAATGCCCAGAAAAGGTTCAGCCGTATCCTCCCCATCACTTTCCTGGCCAGCTGAATTGCAGCAACTGCATCAGTAATGGCGCCTTTGACCAGGATAATGTCAGCATTTTCGATTGCGATGTCAGTTCCTGTCCCGATTGCAATACCGGTATCTGCACGGGCAAGAGCCGGGGCATCGTTGATGCCATCTCCGACAAAAGCGACGATCTTCCCGTTCTGCTGAAGACGCATGACCTCCTCTGCTTTCTGATCAGGCAGAACGCCGGCGATGATCTGTTCAATCCCCACCATCCTACCAACCGCTTCTGCTGTCCGGACATTGTCTCCGGTCACCATGACCGGGGTGATGTTCATCCCTTTCAGTTCATCAACTGCCAGTCCTGCTGAATTTTTCACGGTATCCGCGATCCCGATGATTCCGATGAAATCCGTGTCACGTGATACCAGGACCGTGGTTTTGCCTTCCTCCTGCAGCCTTTGCAGGTGTCCTTCCCCGGTTTCATCCGGAATTATGCCGGCCTGCTCAAGGAACATCCTGTTTCCCACCCTGACCAGCCCGCTGGCAACGGATCCTGAAAGACCAAGACCCGGATCATACCTGAAATCCTTCACATCAGCAGGCTGAACGCCCTCATCTCCTGCCTGACTGATGATTGCCCCTGCAAGGGGATGGGTCGAGAGGTGTTCAAGACTGGCTGCATATGAAAGGAGCAGGGAAGATGTTCCGGTTATGGCAATAACATCGGTCACCTGGGGTTTTCCAAGAGTAAGAGTGCCGGTCTTGTCAAAGAGAACGGCATTAAGCCGGTCTGATGTCTCAAGACTCTCTCCGTTTCTGATGAGGATTCCAAGTTCTGCTCCCCGTCCTACTCCGACGGTGACGGCGGTCGGTGTGGCCAGACCCAGGGCACAGGGACAGGCAACCACGAGAACGGCGATCAGGGTCTGCAGAGAGAACTGGAGCCCAGCTCCTGCGATGACATACCAGTATACAAATGCCCCGGCAGCAATGGTCAGGACCACCGGAATAAACCATGTAACCGCTGTATCGGCAATCTTCTGAACCGGCGGTTTGGATCCCTGTGCCTCTTCTACAAGCCTGATGATGCGGGAGAGCATGGTGTCTGCACCAACCCGTTCAGCCCGGAACGTCAGGGAGCCGCTTATGGCAAGAGTCCCTGCCATGACCTGATCACCGGGGAACCTTTCCACCGGCATCGGCTCTCCGGTGACCATTGATTCATCAATAAAACTTGTGCCTGACAGGATAGAGCCGTCCACCGGTACGCGGTCACCGGGCCGTATCCGTACCTCATCACCGATACCCACCTCTTCAATGGGAATCCGGATCTCCTCTCCGTCCCTGATAACGGTTGCCGTGTCAGCCTGGAGCTCTACCAGTGACCGGATTGCCGATGAAGTCTGCCCTTTTGCCCGCGCTTCCAGGTATCTTCCAAGCATCAGGAACGAGGTGAGCATGATCGCCGTCTCGTAAAAGAGATAGCTCATATCAAGAATGATTCCGAAGGTTGCCAGAACACTTGCCAGGTATGCAACCGACGTTCCCAATGCATACATGACATCCATGTTGAGGGTCCGGTTTCTGAGCGATCCTGCTGCAGCCTGAAAAATCGGCCAGCCCAGCCAGAAGAATGCCGGAGTTGCCAACAGGAACTGAAGATACATGAGGGGATGCATCAGATCTGCAGGCGCTGCCATCATTCCCATCAGGATTGCTGACAGAACAAATCCGATGATGACCCGGTTTCGTTTATCCGCCAGATCAGCTTTGTGTGCTGCATCCTCTGCTGATGTTGTATCCTCCTGGTCAGTGCCAAGAAACCGGTATCCGGCTCTGGTGATGCTGTCTCTCATCTGCGGAACCGAAACCAGATCCGGGTTATACGTGACATGGGCCCGTTCCGTGCCCGGGTTTACCGTGGCGCTGGTCACTCCTTCAAGAGCTAAAAGAGCGTTACTGACCGCCTGCGCACACATCACACAGGTCATCCCTCCGATTTTAATGGTCACCTGCCGGGAGATGACAGAATAGCCGCTTTTTTCTACGGCTTTCATGAGCCCGGATAGATCTGCTCTGTCCGGATCATATTCCACCACCGCCTTTCCGGTCCCGAAATTTACCTGTGCACTCTGCACTCCCTCAGTGGCGTCAAGTCCTTTTTCGAGTGAGATTGCGCAATTGGCGCAATGCATGCCTGATATGTCGAGAATTACTTTCTTCTTCTCTGCCATTCGCTTCTCCCCTCTGGCTGCTCCTTGCCATGAAGGTCAGTGATCATGAAAGGATGGATGCAGGGCAGCCAGGTAGTATCTTTCACCGTTGGTTTATTCATACGTACATATACCAATATTCTTCTATGATCCTCTGCACAGCCCAGATTTCGTCATGCTGGCAGAATCCCGATGCAACCCTGAGTAAAATCCGCACGCGGGTTGCTGAAGCGGTAGAATATGACGCATCATGTATTGCCTTTCCTGAACAGGCAGCAACCGGGTGGGACCCGGAAGATGCAACTTCCAATGTTCAGGATGATGACGGCTGTATCATCTCGTCATTTCGTGAATATGCACGGGATTTCAGCATTGGGATCCTGGGATCGTATCGTGAGATCCATAATGAAAGGCCGAGAAATACCATAGTAGCCATCGATGCAAAGGGGGCCATTCTTGCCAAATACTCAAAAATACATCTTTTCACCCCGGGAAAAGAGGATTTGAACTATTCTGCGGGAGATACCCTGGGAACATTCACGATTGACGGGTGCTCGTGTGGTCTTGCCATCTGTTATGATCTGCGGTTTTCTGACCTGTTCCGGCTATACCGCCAGCAGGGTGTGGATCTGATGCTTGTTCCCAGTGCCTGGCCCTCATCGCGGATGCGTTTTTTTGAGTTATTTACTACCTGCAGGGCAGCCGAATATCAGATGTATGTTGCCTGCGTCAACACCACCGGAACGACTCCGGTAGATCAGTATTCCGGGGGTTCACTGGTTGCGGGGCCGGACGGGGTGGTCATCACCCGTGGTTCACAGGGAGAAGAACTCCTGTTTACTGATATCGAACCCGGCCGGGTAGCGGAGATTCGAAAGGAGTTTCCTGTCTACCATGATCGGAAAGAGGATCTGTACAATCGCATTAGTGGATAATCAGTCCCGCCCTGTCAGAAAGTGAATGAAGATGTCTGTGCCCTGATCTTCAGGTGATTGATTTCTGCGATGGGGCCCGAAAGAAAAGCAGGAGCAGAGGCCGATCAGGCCGTTGTATTCTGCTGGTTTGTCTGATTCGCTGATATGGCTGTATACTGGACGTTGGGCTCGGCGTACCTGACGTTCGGAGTGGTATTATAATAGGTTATTCCCTGTTCTGTTGTCATATTCACCGGCAGCTGCACCAGTTGGAGGCCGGCCATTCCGTAAGGGGTATAATCGGTGACAACAGTTGCATTAATCGCTGTATTGGTTACATTTGCAAATTCCTGGAGATCCTCGGGTGATGCAAAGGCGGTGGTGTTATACTGCACAAGCACATCTCCCGTTCCGGTGGTATTGCCGGCAGGTGGTGGAAATACAGATGTATTTCCTGTATCTGAAGCATTGGCGATGGAATAAACTGCGTTCACCTCGACATACTGGACGGTGGGAATCGTCTGATAATATGCCATGGCGTCTTCCAATTTCATCGCTGATGGAAGCCTGATGTGCTGCCATCCGGGTGTTCCCTCAAAATCCGGAATAATAACCGCACCGATTGAAGCATGTGCCTGCATAGAGGTCGCAGTCAGCGCATTCATATTCGGATACGCCATGGGATCAAACTTGACGAGCAGTTCTCCCTGCATATAGGGTCCGGATACATTTCCGACTGACTGGTTTTCTGCCGGGACAGAGATGTTGCTCTCCGGTGCCCGGAATGGGGAGGTGGTATTTGCATCAGGGCCCGGGGAGGGTGTCTGTGCCATGCCCAGCATCACCAGACACAAACCGGCGATGAGGACAAGGATGAGGGTGTTTCTCTTCATATCGTATGTTGGGTATTTGCATGATGTCATATTCAGGTTTGTGTTTGCACAGACTTCTTACCGCTTGTCACCTTCCCCGGTTCTTCGATGAAAAGAGATTCATTGTGCAACCCCCCATATCCTTTCCATGAGCGGATATCCGTCATACCGCTTTTCAAAGAGGATGAAGAGTGTTCCTCCCTCATTTCTCGGAGAACTCTTCCGGGTATCTTCTAAGCCGGGGGTGATATCATTTGCCGGGGGGTTGCCTGATGCTTCACTCTTTGATACTGAGGGTATCAAAGAAGCAGCGCTTGAGGTTTTTTCAGACTCCGCGAGGGAGGCCCTCCAGTATACCACAACCGACGGGTATCGCCCCCTGCGTGAATGGATTGCCCGCCGATACAGGGAGCGTCTATCCCTTCCGGCAACAGCCGATGAGATCCAGATCGTGAATGGATCCCAGCAATGCCTGGACCTTATGGCCAAGATCCTCACCGATCCCGGTGATCATATCCTGTTGGAGCGGCCCGGTTATCTCGGTGCCATCGAGGCTTTTTCGTATTATGAACCTGTTTTCGATCCCGTCCCCGTCTCCTGGGAAGATCCCTGTGGTCCTGATCTCAGCCTTCTTGAACAATCTGTCCGTTCCCGGTCTTGTTCTTTCTTTTATGGAATTCCCAATTCACAAAATCCCTCCGGGATGAGCTGGTCTGATGAGCACCGAAGGGGTGTTGCGGAGGTTCTGGATGACACCGGGGTGGTGATGTACGAGGATGATGCATTTGGAGAATTGTTCTTTGATGGAAGACCCCGCAGTCCGGTGAAGAGATGGCTTTCCAACCAGACGGTTATGACCGGATCGTTCTCCAAGATCATCGCACCCGGGCTTCGGTGTGGCTGGATATGGGCCCCAGGACCCATTCTTGCGGAATTCAACAGGGCAAAACAGGCGGCCGATCTCCACTCAAACCTTCCTGCTCAGATGATTCTGACCCGGTACCTTGCTGAGAATGACTGTAACCGGCAGATTCAGCATGCAGCGCGTATCTACGGTGAGCGGTGCCGCCTGATGAAAGAGCTGATCGATGACCGGTTCCCTGCCGGCACTTCACGAACCGATCCACAGGGAGGTATGTTCATGATGATCACGCTTCCTGCATCGGTCTCTTCCATGCAGGTTTTTGAAGAGGGTGTCAGGCAGGGAGTGGCGGTCATGCCCGGTCTTCCTTTCTATGTTGACGGAGGCGGATGTGACACCATCAGACTGAACTTTTCTGCATCAGATGAGGAACAGATACAAATAGGGATGAGCAGGCTGTCGCAGGTTATCAGGTCACTGATGACCTGATCACCGGGAATCTGTCCGGTTGAAGAAAGGTGCACCTGTCGGATTTGCAGGGGGGGGTATCAAGAATTACCATATATGTTGCAGCCATATCAGTACAGCATCTGCATGCCATCCGGAGATTCTCATGATGGTCCAGTCCCGGCAAAACAGTCCTATATTCTCGGACTGCAGCAGTACCGGGATGGAGACCTGAAAGGTGCCTGCATCAATTTTTCCCGTGCAATTGATGCCGGGATTGATGACTTTGATATCCTCTATTACCGGGGTATGTGCCATCTGGATGCCGGAGCATATTCGCAGGCTCTGAGTGATTTTGAAGTGCTTACCCGGCATGATCCGGGCAATCCTGAATACCTCTTCAGGAGAGGGTTCATTCATTACAAGCTTGGCATGAATTCCGAGGCAATCCGGGATTTTGCCCTTGTTCCTGAAGATTTTGATGACTGTTCCATCAGGTGGCATTACCTGGCTGTCCTTCTTTTTAAAGCCGGTGATCCGGAAGCGGCCCTTGCAGCAATAGAAAAAGCCCTGCAGAAATTTCCTACCATGCCCAAGGTCTGGTTCAATGCCGGTGTCATCCTCTCATCCTTGGATCTCTCCGATCGTGCGGAACTGGCGTTTTCAACAGCTGCGAAACTAGACTCACGGCTTGCAAGCGTTTCCCGTAGAATTATGGAATAATCCGGCATGGATATTCCTGAAATCATTGCAATCGCCGTCAGCCTTGGTATGGACTGTTTTGCGGTCTGTGTAGCCGCCGGCATTGGCGTCAGAGAAGGAAGAACTGCAGTCATTGCCCGGCTTGCAATCCTTTTCGGTCTCTTCCAGGCTGGTATGGCCCTCTCCGGATGGGCCGGAGGGATGGTAATTCTTGAATGGATTGAGCCGTATGATCATTGGATTGCAGCGATCCTGCTCTGTGTTATCGGAGGTAAGATGATCGAGGAGGGAATTTCACACCGCGAGGAGAAAGGCATTGATTTTACTTCTCTTCCGGTTGTGCTCGTGCTTGCGGTTGCAACTAGTATCGATGCCCTTGCTGTAGGACTTTCTCTCTCGGTTCTTCATGTTCAAATCCTGTATCCTGCGGTATTCATCGGACTGGGTTCCTTTATCATGTCCGGCCTGGGATTCTGGATTGGTGACCGCTTCGGGGAGGTTATCGGGTCGAAAGCGGAAATTCTGGGAGGACTGGTTCTCATTCTCATCGCCCTGCGGATTCTTATCGAACACCTCATCTTATCCTGAATGCAACTGATGAGCAGGCTGATCAGGGATGAATATGGATATAGAAAACCTTATTAAAATTATTATCAGAGAGAATCGGCGACTTGCCATTTCTCTTCTGGTTCTCGGGCTTGTTGCCGGCGTGGTGGCTGTAAGTGGCTGCATTGATCAGGATGCCCGGGCGGGCCTGCAGAATACCGGCCTGACGATTCTGGTCGATGATCCTGATCTGGTTTCTGATGTTCAGGAACTTGCAGAGTTGTACCGGAATGAGACCGGAAAAGAGGTGACGGTTACTTCTCTTTCCTGGGAAAAGGGCGGGACCGGTTCGCTCAAAGGCGGTGATCTTCTCATCAGTGACATGACACGAATCCCGGTTTATGCACAGGGAGGTCAGCTGAAAAGTCTGAATCCGTTTCTTGACGGGGGAATATACCTGAACTGGACCCTTTTTGAGAGGCCCCCTCTTGTGACCGTTGGTGAATGGCCGCCTCATTCGGGAACCTTCTATGCGTTACCCTTCTCATCTGATGCCCTTGGGGTGCTCTATCGTGCGGATCTCTTTAGTGACCCGGAAGCAGCAACAGCGTTCTGCAGTACCCGGGGATATGAGATCGGGGTGCCCGGAACCTACGAAGAACTCAATGCCCTTGCGTCATTCTTCCATAGTCAGCAGGATGGGCTGTCTGGCATTGTATATGCCGGCCTGAACGGTCCGGACCCCCAATCATCACCATGGCTAAGCCTCGTATCCTCATACGGATCAGCGGTTATTGACAATCAGGAGCTCCAGGCATCAGGCAGATGGAACAGCTCCCGGACCATTCATGGCCTGCGGATGCTTCAAAATCTCTCTCAATATGAACCGGCAGGTGCTGACAGGTGGGGGGATGAGGAGGTTGTGGAAGAATTTGGATCAGGAAAGGCAGCAATCGCCATCACCTGGTTTTCCCGTTTCCCTGAAATGATATCTCATGCAGAAGAGAACAACCTCACCGTTGGATTTTTCCCTCTTCCCGGGGAGATTGTCGATGGTGAATCATACCGGGGGATCACCGTCCGAATCGATGGAATCAGTATGATTGATAATGGATCAACGGATGCGGCACTTGGTTTTCTGACCTGGTTTTACTCTCCCCGCTCCCAGCTGGAATGGGCACAGGCCGGTCATCAGCCAAGTCTGATCCCGGTTCTCGACTCGTATGAATACCTGAGTATGAGCCTGTATAATCGAGGAGTTCCGGAAAGCCTCAGGGTAGGTGTTACTGAAGGAAAAGGGGTACATACCGAAGAAATCCGGATAATCTGTGAAGAAACGGTACGTGAAGTTATCCGATCACCGGTGAATGAAACGGCAAAAGAAATTCTTGATGCGTCTGCGTGCAGGATTGATCAGGTCTCAAAGACCTGACCCCTTTTCTCTCTTGTTTTCCTTCTTTCACTGCATACATTTCGTCAGGTCCGGGATTGATGCACGCACGAATTCAAATCCGATATATCATCAGGTTTGAAGGAGTCTGGTTTCTTTCACAAGTTTTTTGGAAAAAACTATTGTCCAACAGGTATTTTTGTTTGAATTCATTACATTTTGCTGTATTTCCTTGCCGTCCAGTGGATTGTATCGTTCCTGG
Source organism: uncultured Methanospirillum sp. (assembly GCA_964642535.1). Classification (GTDB taxonomy): domain Archaea; phylum Halobacteriota; class Methanomicrobia; order Methanomicrobiales; family Methanospirillaceae; genus Methanospirillum. The sequence continues at coordinate 1,776 of CAZXRT010000041.1, read as the reverse complement.
TTCTATCTTTTGATTCTGGTCACATTCACCGATCTGATGATCATCCACCGACGATTTCATGATCTCAAAAATTCTAAAAATTATCGGTTTTTTTGGATAATTAACCTCAAAGGACAAGCTTTAACCACCTGTCAGCTGACCATAGAGTCAGAGGTACATGCCCCCGGATCTCAAGGAGCGTTGCCTCGAAGGCCTGTGGCCAGGAATATCCGCAAAAGAAAATCCGTGTCCTGAGGGGGATGTCTGACGCCGGTTTCCGGGTATGCGATCCGACCGGTGAAGGCCGGTCTCCATTACAACTGTTGCATCGGGCGGTCCGACCCACGTCCCGCCCGGTCTGCATTCATGGATCACCTACCAGACACATCAACCCCACCAGACAGCACGTGTCCGATCCGGATGACCCCCCGACGTCAATCAGACCCGTGGACATGGATTTTCATCATTCCCATCCCCCTGATTGCATCCCATCAGGGATTTCCCGGCCAAAGGACCTTTTTTGTTCTGATATGTCCTGGTTTTCACCCGGAATAGTCAGGTCATGGTGCTGGATTTCAGCCGGCATCGCGTTCCTGACCAACGCCGGGATCTAATTCTTCAGAAACAGATGCACCGGCTATCCGTGATCTGGTGATATACGCCACGACCCATTCTGCTGCTGTTCAGACCCTCATGAGCAGGATGTGGAGTGATGGCTGATCAGACAATAAAACGTCTGATATGGAGAAGAGAATAGGAGAATGTATATTCGGGTTTCCCCTTTTGCTGGTTTTTCGATCAGGCTTGTATCAATGAGTGTTGCATGCAGTACCAATAATTCCGTTGGTTTTTTTCCACCTCCCTGTATCCGGGCTCTCTGACCCTGATGATATATTCATTTTTTGTCAGTGATGAGGCAATCCCATAATGATTGTGGGTAAGGGCCACATTCCCGAAAACTCCCGTAGTTATATTTGATTCTGAACAATCTTCTGGTACAGTGCGATGCCTGTTTCTGTCTGTGAACATGCTTCAATATATGCAAGGAGTTTCGTTAGTGAATCATGCGATTGTTCAGACAGCCCGTGCTCCATGATACATGCGTCCCGGTCAGCAATCTCCTCATCGACTCCTGCTATAACCAGGAGTTTTCTGATGATATCATGTGATCTCCGGGTCTGCATGGCGATGGTGATTCCTGTATCGGTGAGGGTGACTCCGCCATATCGTTCATAATTGACCATTCCTGCATCAGAGAGTCGTTTGAACCCGTCTGTCACCGTGGCCGGGGTGATCTTCAGAGCTGCCGCAACATCTCGTGACTTGGCATATCCTTTATCCTTGCTGATATCGAGAATTGCTTCGAGGAGATCCTCATTTCTTCGTGAACTTTTTTTCTTCGGCATGTATTCTCCAACCCCTCTCATTTTTTCAGGCTGGTATCCGGGGATCAGAATTCTTCACGTCTGCATCCCTGCGCCAGAATCTCTGTATATAATAGAATCCCGTTCCCCTTTGTTTTTTCCCTCATGCAAAATTCTATCACTCAATTAAACTTATATGCTTTGTATTAAAAAGTTAGATCAATCAAAAATTGTTAGGTTGATTATGACTATTACGACTGTTGAAAAGTTAGCCCCCGGAATAACCGGAACGATCACCGCGATTGCTGGTGATGCCCTGTTGCGGCGGCGACTGATGGAGATGGGTGTGACCCCCGGGTCTGAACTCAGGTTCATCCGCTGGGCCCCACTCGGAGATCCTGCTCAATGCCAGATTCGAGGGTATAAACTCTCA
>CAZXRT010000040.1:6946-10573 GCA_964642535.1 uncultured Methanospirillum sp. | reverse complement strand
CGTCGGATACCGGTTATGCGCTATCCAGAGATACCCTTCATAATCCTGAACCCGGTAGAAATCAGCTACCTCTTCGGGCCAGCCGGACGCTTTGAATACACCAATATTCCGGCCTGATGAGAAGACCAGAGCTCCAGAGATAGAAGTATTGACCGTCATGACGATGTGGGTGACAATATCATCGTCAGGAGTGTCACTTCGCGGCATCAGTTTGCGGTTTGGCCGGAAGAAATACCTCCAGGGAGTGTGGACCTTCTTCATCCTTCCCGTTTCATAGGTCGGGATCTCCTCATCATGTTCAATCATGCCCCAGGTCTCAAGCAGTGATTCAACCTGCTCCTTGGGTTCCATTACCGTATCATAAAAGACATGGATCGCATACAGGTCAGCATAGTCCGGATACACTCCATATGCTGCGTACCCGGCTCCTTCTCCACTTCCCCGCTCATCCATGACCGATAGTGCCTGCCTGATGGCTGAACCATCCATCACTTCCCGGTTCCGATCAATAACACCAATTATTCCGCACATATCACCACATATACCAAAAAGGTGAGAACAACTCCTTAAGCCTGTCCCCAGGGCTGTCCTGATGGAAGCTCGTTAGATGTGACTCTATTTATATGTAATTCACCCGTATGAAGTTGGCGGGTCGGGACATCCCGGATTTGTGTGTTCTGAATTACTCATATCATGAGAGATAACCCGAAAATAATTCACAATATTGTTTCGTTGAAAATCCCACGATCTGACTCCTCCTCACAGGCAGGAAGAGTGTGAGAAAAGTGAGAATGTGAGGAAAGACTTTTATATTGACGGGTAGAAGCTTGTTTCAATGTCTGATGCGAAGGTCAGTGAAATGATTGCGCGGGTGAAAGCCGATAATGTTAAATTTATCCGGCTTCAGTTCACCGATATCCTTGGGATTCCGAAGAATGTTGCTATTCCGGTAATCCAGCTGGAAAAAGCCCTCACTGAAGGGATCTGGATCGATGGTTCATCCATTGAAGGGTTTACCCGGATCGATGAATCAGATATGATCCTCAAACCTGATATCAGCACGTATTCGATACTCCCCTGGAGACCTGCTGAGAAAAAGGTTGCCAGGTTCATCTGTGATGTATATACCTATGGCAACAAGCCTTTTGAGGGAGATCCCCGGTATGTTCTCCGAAAAAATCTTGAAGATGCGGCAAAACTCGGATATACATTCAATACCGGTCCGGAACTGGAATTCTTTGTCTTCCAGCGTGATGAAGACGGTAACCCGACAACGAAGTTTGTTGATCACGGAGGATATTTTGACCTCGCACCAAACGACAAGGCCGAGGATCTTCGCAGGGAGATCGTACTTGCTCTGACGGAGATGGGCTTTGAGATCGAGGCATCCCATCATGAAGTTGCTGAATCCCAGCATGAAATAGACTTCAAATATGGTGATGCACTCTCGGTTGCAGACAAGGTTATCACCTTCAAGTTTGCGGCAAAAACCCTCGCCCTGATCAATGATATGCACGCAACGTTCATGCCCAAACCGATCGGAAGGATCAATGGTTCCGGCATGCATACCCATGGATCACTCAGCAAGGACGGAAAGAACACGTTCTTTGATCCCAAAGCAGACAAGCAGCTCTCCGAGACTGCACTGTATTATATCGGCGGTCTGATGAAGCATGCAAAGGCTATTGCAAGACTCGGCAACCCGACCGTAAACTCGTACAAACGCCTGGTCCCGGGATACGAAGCTCCGGTTTATATCACCTGGAGTGCAGCGAACAGGTCTGCCATGATCCGTGTTCCCGCTGCACGCGGTAACAGCACCCGTGCAGAGCTGCGCAGTCCTGACCCGACATGCAACCCGTATCTCCTCTTTGCCGCGATGATCGCAGCCGGTCTTGACGGTATCAGAAACAAGATTCTGCCACCCCCCTCAACTGACATCAATATCTACCACATGTCAGAAGAGGAACGTCAGAATCTCGGGATCGAGATGCTTCCCGGATCACTGAAGGAAGCAAATGATGAACTTCTCAAAGACAAGGTCATCTGTGAAGCGCTCGGAAAGCATGTCGTTGACAACCTGACCAGTATCGCAGTTGCCGAGACAGACGACTACCGTCTCACGGTTCACAACTGGGAGATCGAGCGTTATCTCCATAATTTCTAACCTTTTTTTGTATAGCTCTGTTTCATAACATTCATATCACAGCTACCAGATACATCTGGTTCTCAATGATATCACGTGATCCAGCTGACTCCAACACAACCGGACATATGCTGCTTATCGCTCTTGCTGTTCTTCTCGGAGTGATTCTTCTGGCAGTCTGTCTGGCCTTTTTATCCGGATTTTTCGGAGAACAATCGCTTGCTCCTTCCTTGTTTAAAGTGACTTCCGTCATCCATACGTCCCCATCCGGAACCATGAACCTGGCAAGCAGGATCTTTATCGAGAATACGGTCATGACTGATTTTAAAAACAGGGATCTGATGGCAGAGTTTTACCGGAACGGCAAGGAACTCTATGCGAAAATCTACACCCTGCATGGAGAAGGATTCATCCCAACCCAGCATATCGGAGTTGCGACGATGGGTGGATCCGGATGCCGGGGAGAATATTTCTCACCAGGGGAAAAGATCGAGATCAACCTGAAAAACGGTCAATATCATCCGGGAGACATGGTTGAACTCAGAATCTACGAAAAGACAGAGGATACAACATCCACACCGATCCTAAAGAGTGTGGCTGATTCTTCATATCTGGATGAATGGGTCAGAGAGTATTTCTATCCGGAACACAAGGGATATCGGATCATCTCCCAGCATAAGTGCCGGGCATAGTTGTCTGCATCACTTTCCGGGCGCAAAGGCGGGCAACCCGAACCGGTTCGGGGATCTTTCCGTGGTGGGTAAAAATCCTGCATGCACGAATAACCTCCGGCAGGGAGAGACCCCATCCACGGGCATACAGAGTGTGTCCGGTATGAAGGGTGATCTTTGTCCGCTCTCCGAGGGCCCGGTACCGGGACAATCTGATATCATCTCCGGGAAAATGATGCCTGATATGCCCATCAAGTCCTTCCGACTCATCATATGAGACACAGATCACCGGTATCCCGGACTGTTCCTGTATGGAGAACGGGCTGATGATATTATACCAGGCGATCACACATCCGCTGATCATGATCAGGTTCAGGTCAGGACGGTTAAGATCGCGAATCATCCTGATGATCTCATCAGTGGCATCATCTCCCCCAACAGTCACCTGCCCAAAGACAAATCCATCAATATGCAGATCCCTTCGCATTACCACTCCACAAAGGATCGAGTGGCTGCGACCGGCAAAACTTTCAGCGATACCCAGGACCCGGATACCCGATTTCTGGAGCTGCATACCATACCTTCAGTATCCAGGCACGTAAAATCTTCTCCCCCGTCCGGGCTGCGAATCAGCCGGATATGGCTACCCTTTCCCGGATACCGTCCTGCTCATACCCAATACCTGAAAGAGACTTAAGTCTGCGGGATAATATATATGAGATGAATATTGACAAGGATCAGGTGACAGTACTCATTCCCACCCTGAATGAGGAACCAACGATCGGTGACCTGATTCGTCGCTTTAAAAAT